>JACOVT010000022.1 GCA_016177165.1 Microcaldota archaeon | reverse complement strand
ACGTCACACTCATGGTCTTAGACGGCAACGACTGGAAACAAGTCTACACGGAAAACATAAGCAGCGACGAAAACAACACCTACTACCGCGCATTCACCCCGAAAATAAACGGCATATTCGCAATCGCGACAAGAGAAGAAAGCGAAACAGAGCTCAAGCAGCTGTCCCAGCCGGCCTGGCCCCAACCCGGAACCCGCATTACTGCACTGGCAGCCCAGAGGTTCGGCGTCCTTTCACAATCAATGCCAGAATTGTTGGTCATAGGAATACTGTCTGCAGTTGTCTCCTACTTTTACATTGGGAACGTCAGGCGGTTTGCCTAGGCGGCAGCGTGCTGCACATACTCCCTGTCGTTGAACTGGTGCAATAGTTTCGTCACTTTCCTGCCATCAAAGTCCATCCTGCCCAGCGCAGTGCTTTGGTCGCCAAAATAGGCATAGAAATCGTGCTGCGAGTTGGGATCTATAAACACGCTTTTCTCTCCAAACTTGAGCGAAACAAGCGGGCGCGTGCTCGCGTCAGAAAGTTCTACAATAACCACGCTGGCGTCAGCCCCAAGCGCGCGCAGTATGGAGCAGACGAGCATTGCCTTGTCGTCATAGTCTGCCAGTTTGTTGTCTAGCATCTCGTCTATCGAAAGCCAGAACTGTAGCCCGATGCCGGGGATGCTCCGTATCTCCTTGCTCTTGTCAAACGCTGCTTCACATGCCTTGATAAGGTGGGCGTCCTCGTCAAACTTGTCGAATGACGCCTTTACGGCTGAAACGATCTGCTGTACGCGCGGGTGGAACGGCTGAATGAGCGTTTTCAGGTCAGATATGTTCTTGTTCTCGCCGCTTTCAACATGCGTTTGGTACCTCTTGACAACCAGTTCCAAGAGCGTGAGCCGGTCGAAGTATTCTTCCATCTTGCGCTTGTACTTTTCCACATCCTGCAGCTGCTCCACGCTTACCTGCGGCTTGCCGAGCTGGAAGCGCAGGTCATCCACTTCCATCTCCAGCAGGTCACGCTGGTCCCTCAACTCAAGCAGCTTGGCCTTCGCGCTTGAGAGCTCTCGCTCCAGTTGCGCAACACGGGCAGCAAGATCGACCCCTTCCATAAGCATCAACGAGAGCAAGGTTATGATGCATGCCTCGGTTTAAAAGCAGCACGCACGGCAACGGCGGTCTTAAATTGACCGGCAACGCCATGGGAATTCATGATCAAAGCAGTGGCATTTGACTTGGACGGCACTCTAATAGATTCTACCGACGCAAATCTGGAGGCGTACGAGCAGATCGTGCAGCACTGGAACCTAGCCCCGCTCAGCGTTGCCGAGTTCCGAAAGGAGTACGAGTCATACGCCAGCGTGTTCGAGCAGACGCTGGAAAAGGACCAGGCGCGAATCGCACGAGAACTCTGGGAGGAAAACTTCTCCAAGCTCAAGGGAATGATCCGCGTCTATGGGGGCGCGGCAAGCATGCTGAAGCGCTTGGGAAGCCAGTGCAAGCTCGCGCTGGTAACACAGGCGACCAATGAAGACATGAAGGAGGACCTGCCGCGCTATGGACTTGCCGGCATTTTCGACGTTCTCGTCACTCGGGAAAAAGCACTGAAGCTGAAACCGGACCCGCAGGCGCTTTTGGAGGCCTGTCGCGAGCTTGCCATACAGCCGCAAGAGCTGCTCTACGTCGGGGATGACGTAAATGACGCAAAAATGGCCGCGAACGCCGGTTCCCTTTTCGCGGGCGCGGGCTGGGGCGAGAATGGGTATCGCCTAGCACAGGCAGGCATCAAGCGTGTCGCTCGCGATTTCTCTGAGCTAGAGACAATAATCCATACGCTGCGATCCAAATGAAGTTCCTGACAAACGAACCAGCCGGGCTCGTTGGCAGCACACTAGTCATTTCAGACGTACACGTCGGGCTAGAGTATGACCTGCGCGCTCACGGAATGAACGTGCCATCACAAACTGGAAAACTGGCAAAGCTAGCTACGCGCCTCGTAAGGGAAAATAAAGCAGACCGCGTCGCCGTGCTCGGCGACCTAAAGCACTCAATAATCGGGACAAGCTGGCCTGAAAAGCATGAAGTGAAACAGTTCATTGAAGCCATACGTGCTGCTGGCGCCGAAGTAATGCTCATCAAGGGAAACCACGATGCTTGGATCGAGCGATTCTCTGACATAACTCTGGCGCCCGCCCAAGGAACGCGCGTCCGCGACAGCTGGCTGGCCCATGGCCATGCGCGCCCGCCCGTAGAGGCGTTTGAGTGCGAGGAGATCGTTTTCGGGCATGCCCACCCGACAGTGGTGTTCGAGGACTCGCTCGGAGGAAAAAGGAGTGAAAGAGCATGGCTGCGGTTCGAGCAAAATAAGCCGCCACTCGTTATCGTTCCGGCGTTCAACCCACTCCTGGGCGGCGCCGACGCGCGCGACGTGCGATTCGCCTGGGTGCGCGGGCCACCGTCAGCGTACCTGCTGGACGGCACGCCACTTGGCAAGATACGGCAGAAGAAGGCTAAGTCCAAAACCTCTTAGTCTTGAAGTAGTTGCGCTGCGCTTCCAGCATGTCTTTGTAGACGTCGTTCTCGTGCACCCGCCTGCGGGCCAGCAGGCGCGCTGCAGTTTCGGGGCCAATTCCTTTCCCACTCAAAACTATTACCGCCCTCCGGCCATAAGCGTTGATCAAGTCAGCCGTCCTAACTATTTCCTCAACCCGCCGCTTCTGCTCTGCATTCATCTGATAACCAGTCTTGCGCTTCTCCAGAAGATCGTAAGACTCGCGCTCGTCCTTGACAAAGGCGACCATCGAGGAGCGGCACTTGTTGCAGCGGATTTTCTCAGGCAAGTCCCGTATCGGCGAGTAGGTTATGTTGTGGCAGTAGGTGCAGTACAGCTTCGCCTGCAAGTCCAGAACATGACGTCGCATCATGTCGATTATCTGCGCTTCAGGTCGTTCAGGCATCACCAAGTCTGGAGACTTTAGGACTGAAGCAAGCCCGTGCTTTGCAAAGTAGGATGGCTCGCCCTTCCGCTCGTGCACTTTTATTGTGCCGCGCATCACGTCATCCAAGACGTGTTGGGCGCCGCGCACGTCGAGCTTCTCGCGCTTGATCTCGGCGAGCGTTTCTGCATATACGGGCGAGTCCAGCACGGCACCGATAAGTCTGCGTATGCTAATTTTCTGGTAGTCTGCCTCCTTTTCGATCAGCCCAAACCTGCGGGCTACGTGCACGAACCTGAAGCGGAACATCTGCGTGTGCAGGAGTGAGCGCTCTAATACTGGATCTACGGCCGCCGGCTCGGATAGGAACTTCTTCACCAAGTCGGGGCGCGGCGTTTTCTCGAATTCAAACACTATGCAGTAAGGCCCTGTCCTAACGCCCACGGTCTCGCCAAGGAAACTCGTAAGCAGTATAGAGACGTACTTGCCGATTGTCTCGTTGATGAGCGATCCGAAAAAAGAGTGAACGACAACATAGTCATCCACCACCTCAATCACAAACTCGTTAGCGCGCGGCGTGAAGTGTTTCTCCTGCTTCTTGAAGGCAGACTCGACCTCGCGCCGCGCCTCTGGTGAAAGGTATTCCATGCCATCACGCAAGGCAAAGCCTTGCGCCACCTCTTGCGGTACGGGTATCTGCTCGCCTTCCCATGTGGGAATAGATGCAGCGATGTCGCTTGACAAGGCAACAAGGACTTCACGCCCCACAATATCAAGGACTTCCCAAGGCATCCCGCGACAGATGAACACAGCGCCCGGATAAAGGTTGTCTGCAACAAAAGCCTCGTCCAGCACAGCGACATTTTTCTTGCTGGCGGCTTCTACAACGAAGAACTTCTGCTCGTCCGGAATCATTGTCAAGTTGAAATAGTAGTAGAGGAAGCTCGCCTTCCTCTTGCCGAACTCGTCGCCCTCAACCCAGAGTATCCTTTCAGAAGCCATCTGCCTGAGGACAGAGCCGAATTCTCCCAGCGTGAGCGAAGCGTATGGCGCCGCGCGAGTGACCAGCTTGTAGGCGTTCTGGATCTTAATCTTGCCAAAGTCAATAGCGAGGCCGACAAGCTGGTGCGCCAACACGTCCAATGGTTTCTCAGGAAGGTGCTGGGCCTCGAGCTTTCCCTCCTTTGCCAGCTTGCATATAACTGCCGCTTCAAGGGCGTCTTCCCAGTCATCGGCAATGATCGAGCCGCGCGCCGTTCCGCCCACGTTGTGTCCGGACCGCCCCACCCTCTGCAAGAGTCGTGATGGCTGGCGTGGGCTCATGTATTGCGCCACGAAATCAATGCGCCCTATGTCGATTCCGAGCTCCAAACTTGACGTGGCTATGAGTCCTCTGAACTCGCCTTCCTTGAACTTTTTTTCTGCAACAACGCGCACGTCCTTTGATAGGGAAGAGTGGTGGACGCCGACGCCTGCATTCTTGTCCCAAGCTTCGAAGCGCGAAGCCAGCATTTCTGCAGCTTGCCTCGTGTTGACAAAAGTGAGCACTGCCCCCTTTTCATCCACGAGCTGTTTCAGCCTGCGCAGGCGCGCGACCGCTTCTGGCCGTGATGCCAATCGTTGCGACAATTCCTTATCTTTTGCGGTGGTCTGCGGGAACTCTACTGCTACGTCAAGACCCCGCTCTACTTGCGACTCTATAACCTCCTTCAAGCCGAAGAACGCCGCCACTTTCTTTGGCTCGCCGACCGTCGCGGACAAGCCCATTCGCTGGAACGTTGCGCGCTCCGCCAAGCGCTCTAACGCGAGTGAGAGCTGGGCGCCCCGCTTGCTCGCTGCGAGCTCGTGCACCTCGTCTATAATTACCCAGCGGACGTTGCAAAGGTGCTCGCCCATTATTGGCGCCGCGAGTATCGCGCAAAGCGTTTCTGGCGTGGTGATAAGCAACTGCGGCGGCTCCCTTGTTTGGCGGCTCCTCTGCGAAGTGGGGGTGTCGCCATGCCTCACGTCCACGGTGATATCAAGATTCTCACCCCACCATTTGACACGCTCAAGCATGTCCCTGTTGAGAGCGCGCAGCGGCGTGATATAGAGTATCTTGATGCCAGCCCGCGCGTCTGGCGGCGACCCCAGAAGCATGCTCAGCGCAGGCAGCAGTGCGGTTTCGGTCTTGCCGCTGCCAGTAGGCGAGATTACAAGCGCGCTCGCGCCTTTCAGTATGCGCGGTATCGCCTTGCGCTGCACATCCGTCGCAGTAAACCCGCGCTTTTCCAGCAAACCCTGGACACCGGGATGTAACTCAGAGAATACCATTGCCATCACGCGAGAACCATGTATTACGATGCCGGCGTTAATTAGCTTTGCTAAATGGTTCTGTTAAACGAGTTGTTTAATAAAACTAAACGAAACGTTTAAAAAACCTGAACGAACAACTCAAGCAATGATCCCGTTTATGACTGGAAAGCAGTTCAGGGTCCTCAGGGAAATACTCGACCATGGCAACGAACGAGTATCAGTTGCCGATACTGCAAAGCGCGCTAATGCCAGCAAGGCAACGGTATCGTTGATCGCAGGCCGGCTGAAGCGGTCAGGCATACTTAAGAAAAATCTTGAGTTGAACCTTTCCAAGTTCACGACACGTGCGCTAAAGATAGTGATAAATGCATACAGGTTGAGCCCGCTTATTCCATTGATCAAGAGTTCCCTAAAAGACGCGCGGGGAATTGGCGTATACGGCAGCTGGGCCGATGGAACCAATACGAGGAAAAGCGACTTGGACTTATGGGCGCGGTGCAAACTAGCCCCATCATTAAAAGAAGTAGCAGCGTTAGAGCGGGTAATCCGGAAAAGGTATGGCATTGATGTCCAAATCTTGGCGCTTGATGACGCCAGGTTCAAAGCCTTGAAGGAGAGTGACTCTAACTTTTACCATGCCATAGCCAACTCCAAAGTCGTATGGGGGACACTTTATGACTGAACTAGAAGAATGCATTGCTGCGGGTTTGCTGCGCAAAACGCAGCCATCAAGGACGGATGCTTTGCTAAACCTGGAAAAGGCGGAGGAGTTCCTAAGCCATGCGATTGCAAACTTCTCGGAGGAAAGAGCAAGCCTTGCGATAGTTGCCGGTTATCTGGCAATGTTCAACGCGGCTCGAGCTGTGCTGTTTAAGGACGGCTGGCGAGAGAAAAGCCACGCGTGCGTTGCCAGATACTTGGAAGCCAAACACAAGGAAATACCACAGGAATTCATTGACGCGCTGGACAAGTTTCGTGAACGACGACAAGACGTGCAGTACAACCCAAGATTCCGCCCGACTGAGCAGGACGTCTCTGAGTTTCTACAGTCGGCAAAAGAGTTTATTAAGCTCGTCAAGAAGCTTATTTAAACGGGGAACCACACAATCGTTACGTGCAAGACAGGCAGACGTATCGGCGCTATTGACGCACGCTATTTTCATTACTAGCCAGTCTGCAAACCTAATCAACGTAAGCAACACTTAGGAGGTGTTCAATGTGAGTGGTGATTCACTTTATCTCTGCTTGTCGTCTGGACGAGCGCGGCCGCATAGTGCTGCCGCAGGAACTGCGGGAACAATGGAAAGCGATAGCTGGTTCATTGATCCTAATCAGGGCCAACCAAGGCACAGCAACAATAGCCCCAACCAGCGACGAGGAGATCACGCTATTGTCGCTGCGGCCGGCATCAAGGAACACGCTTGCTCTCTAGAATAGCTCGGAACGCAAGCTTTGCGCGGAACAAGACGTTAGGCTTGAGGTCGGCCGAGTCTAACTCGCTTTCGGAGAGCCAGCGGACTTCGTGCTTTTCGCTGTTGGTGAGCGAGCCGCCAGTTATCCGAGCGGCGTAGATCAGATCGATGTGCTGGTGGTCTCCCTTCTCGCGGTCGGCGATTTCCTCTAGCTGGATGCAAAGCGGCGTGTGGAGCATTTGCACGCGTGATGGCTCCTCAGCGTGCTGAGGAGGCTCGTTCATAATTTCTATTTCAAAACCCGTTTCCTCTTTTACTTCGCGCAGAGCCGCCTCGTCAGGCGTTTCGTCTGGTTCCATGTGCCCACCAGGCGGCAGCCACATGCCGAGTTTCCTGTTAAACAGGAAGATCATCTTTCGCGTGCGCGGGTCGATGCAGAAGACGGTTGCAACGAAGTGACGTGGTTTCTTTTCCATTAGATCCATTCCACCTTGCAGGTAGCGTGGGAAAGCAGCTTTCTTAACTCTTCCTTGCCGGTGATGCCGTTGCCGTCCACGAACAGCACGTCTGGTTTTGGGAGCGTCTTGCTGACTAGCTGGCTGATCATGGCTGCGTCAAGGGCAGGGCGCGTGCTGCGTGCGGCTATGTGCCCGAAATGATACTCGCCGGCGAGCGGGTTGAATGCCGCGCAGTAGTGGTTGCCTCCCACGCCAATAGCAGTCTTGCCGGATGGTTGGCGTCCGATACCGCGCAGGATTGCATCTGCTAGCAACGCGCCATAATCCGGGTTGGGCCATTCATTTTCCGAGGAACCTAGCTCGGCAAAGAACATCGGTGTGTTGAAGGAGGTGGGCCCGTGGTGAGTGGCTTCAAGGGTTACTTGGAAGCCTTCGGGCGCGTTGTCGCGCAGCTCTGTTAGGACTGCGCCGGCGTACTGCGCCTGAACTAGCGAGAGCTCGCCAGCAACACCGCCAAACTGCGGCGCCGCTACGATTAGCCCGAGGTCAGAGGGCTCTGGCCTCGCGATGTTACCAGTGGCGTGGATTGTGAATGCCTTGGTGCCGGCAGCGGACTTGTGGCGCGAGGCGAAGACGAGTAGCTCGGCGTTCAGCGCATCTATACCCGCAACGTGGGTGATGTCCTCTGGCACGCGGACTAGTAGCGTGCCGTCCCGCTCAAGTATCTTTGTTCCTTTCCATTCCTGCTGGGTCTCGCGGAAGCCGCGCTCCACCAACCGCTGGAAAACATTTAGACCTGCCGGGTCTTGTTGTGAGACTATAATGGCTTTCATAAGAAAGGTAGTGGCGCTTTAGAGTAATAAAGAGAGGCCGTCAGGTTAGCGGCGCCTGCGCCTTCTGGGATCTTTTAGGCCGAGCGCTGCGCGGACATCTTCTGCATGCCGGGCAGCTTCAAGCCGAAGAAATGCTTCCCTGTCATGCGCTCTGGCGGCTGCGTCGACTGGTCGCACGCCGCTGACAAATGTCGGTGTTTTTCTCCTTGCTTTCCGGCGTCTTGGCATTATAGCACCTTTACTTGGCTGGATTTGAGCTTTCCGTCCTCGTATCTGGTCTCGAGCTTAAAGCTCTTGTCGGTTCCGATCACTATTGGAACGAAGTCGCGATCTGAAGGCCACATGCCATCCCACGGAATGCTGTCAAGAGGGAACCAGCGCGAGTTCTTGTGCTCCTCTCCATGTGCGAGCGCGCCAGAGAAGTCGCCGTCCATTGCAGAGAACACGTGGACGAGCCAGTCCTCTTGCTTTCCGCTATTCGCGTCGTGGAACAGCATTTCGCCACGCTTTTTCGCCAGCATTAGCTCTAGCCCGGTTTCCTCCTTCACTTCGCGGCGCACGCACTGCTCCGGCAGCTCACCGGGCTCAAGTTTTCCTCCGGGCGCGTTCCAGTACTTTTCGCCAGGCGGGCGCGTGCGCTCCAGCAGCAGCAGCCTGCTATTGGAAACGATGTAGCAGAGCGTGGCGAGTGTTATCACAAAGTGTTTTTATTCCAGCTTACTTATTAACGCGATCGAATGACGGTTAAGAAGCAGCGGATTGCACAGCAGCCCAAGGGCGCGTACGACGTTATCGTTATCGGCGGCGGGCCCGCCGGGCTAAGCGCAGCGCTCTACGCCACGCGCTTCGGCCTGAAGACGCTCGTGCTCACGCGGGAAAAAGGCGGCCTAATAGTGCTTACCCACATCGTTGAAAACTATCCCGGAATAGGGGTGGTGAGCGGCATCGAGATGATGGACGCGTTCGAAAAACATGTAAAGCAGTTTGGCGCCGAGCTGCGCGAAGAGAACGTAGAGGACGTTGAAAAGCATGGGGACTGCTATGCCGTTAGAACCGGCAAAGGAACTTACCTTTCGCCAACGCTCATTTTCGCTACCGGCACCGAACGCCGCAAGCTCGGGGTTCTGGGAGAAAAAGAATTTACTAACAAAGGGGTGTCATACTGCGCAGTCTGCGATGGCCCGTTGTTCAGAGGAAAAGTGGTTGGCGTGGTGGGTGGCAGCGATTCCGCAGTCAAGGAAGCCCTCTTGCTGGCCGAGTACGCATCGAAAGTTTACATCTTCTATCGTGGCGAAGGAGTGCATCCCGAGCCAATTAACATGAAGCGGTTGGAAGCATTGATTGGTAAAGGAAAAGTGGAGGTTATCCCAAACACCAACGTGCTCCGCATCGAAGGTACGAAATTCGTGGATCGAGTAGTGTTGGACCGCGCGTATAAGGGAAAGCGCGAGTTTCCGCTTGGCGGCCTGTTCATCGAGATCGGTGGCATACCGCAGACGCAGCTGGCTGCAAAGTTGGGAGTCAAGCTTAACGAGGAAAAAGAGATAATCATCGACCGGGTTTCCAAGACAAACGCAGACGGGATATTCGCCTGCGGCGACGCGTGCGATGGGCAGTTCAAGCAGGCCATCACGGGCGCGGCTGAGGGAGTCCTCGCGGCGTTCTCTGCATACAATTACTTGGGCGGCAAGAAAGTAGTCTGCATGTGACGGCAACCACAACTGGTTTAAAACAAGAAGTCAAGAAACAACCAATGAAAGGCGACATACGGATTGACAAGAAGGGCCTGAAAACGGGCGTCTGGAGTGCAGTCATTGGGACGCTCTGTTGTACAACGCCACTCGCAATAGTTTTGTTGGGCATTGGAGGGCTTAGCGCGGCGCTCGCGATATCATCGCTCAAGCCCGTTTTCGCATTGGTTGCGGCTGTCTTCGCAGTCATGGCGCTCGCGCTCCACTTCAGGAAACGCTACGGCTCATGCGGCATCGGCACTTTCAAGAAGAACAAAAACATGGTGCTGACCACGGCCGTGACCTCGGTGGTGCTTTACTTTTTCATTCTGAACGTGGCGCTGCCGGCGGTGTCTCCAGTGATATTGCCTGCGCAAGAGAAACCTACAACCGGGGCGGCCGAGCTGAGGCAAGCGAGCTTCCAGGTCGATGGACTGTCGTGCGCCTCGTGCGCTTCCGCCATAAGGCAGCGCCTGCTGACAACAGGTGGCGTTTATAAGGCAGAGGTTGGCGAGGACGGCAAGGGCTGCTTTGTCTACGACCCAAGACAGGTGACGAAGGAGCAGGTGGCAAGCCTTGCCGGCGACGGCAAGCCTACGAGCGTGCTGTCTGACGAGAAAGGCGACACCTGCCGCTCGTGATACAAACCCTTAAAAAGCCAGCAAAACAAACTTTTTGCACAAGGTTTTGGTTTTAATGAGCGAAGAAAAGCCTGCGACAATAACGATAAAACGGTCCCACTTTAACTTGGTGCTGGTGGCAATCGTCTTTCTTGCGATAGGCTGGTTTCTCGGGGCAAACTGGGGTTCGGGGGCAACCGGCGCCGCTGTCACAAATACGGGCACCAGCAATGGGGGGTCTGGCTCTGGTTCTGGCGCGGTTTCACTAAACCTGCAATCTCTTGATTACTCCGGCATGCAAGCATCACTAGCGAACAATTCCCCATCTCTGGGAAGCCCGGACGCGCCAGTAACGGTATACGAGTACAGCGACTTCCAATGTCCCTTTTGCAAGCGGTTCCATGACCAGACTTTCCAGCAAATACTCAACAATTATGTCAAGACCGGCAAAGTAAGGTTCGTCTACAAGCAGTTCCCAATCTGTCTTCCTGAAGACCCGAGGTGCGGCCACCCGCGGGCGCTGAAAACGGCAGAAGCATCACTATGCGTCGCCGACCAGAGCACTGAAAAGTTCTGGAAGTTCCACGACTTGGTGTTCAACAACCAGGACCTGATGTCAGAGCAATCGCAGGCAGATTACGAGGGCGTGACGCTCGGGCAGATGGCCGCGTCGCTGGGCCTGGACACTACAGCGTTCGGCCAGTGCCTCGAGAGCGGCCAAAAGAGGGCGCAGGTCATCAGCGAGTCGGGCGAGGGCGGCATGCTCGGGATAAGCGCGACACAACATTGGGAAGCATCGGGCGATGGCGTGACGCTAGTTGCCGGGGCCATAAGCGAGTTCGACATAGGCACTCCCTATTTCATAATCAACGGTAAACCGTTGATCGGCGCGTTCCCGTTCAGGGCTTTCCAGCAGGCTTTTGACCACGAACTCGATGGCTGACAGAAGTTTGATATACCACACCAGCGTTAGCTAGCGCGTGAAGCTTGCCATTATCGGAACGCACGGCACTGGCAAAACTTCCCTAGCGCACGCAGTGATGAGCGCCCTGAAAGAGGCCGGCATCAATGCCGGAATGACTCAGGAGCAGGTCAGGAACTGCCCCATAAAGATCGGGACAGAGAACGAAAAAAACGTAAAGGCAGAGCTATGGATAATCTGCCGGCAGATAGCCGACGAGGTTGAAAAATCCGCTGCCCACGACGTGGTGGTCTGCGACCGCAGCGTGCTCGACACCCTCGCGTACTACACATGGATGCTTGAGCGAGACTCGAAGCTGGCCGAAAGCGATGTTGTTGCCGACAGGGCTGCCCACAAGCTGGTCGACGAGTGGCTGTCCTCCTATAACCATTTCTTTTACGTGCAGCGCTCGGAGTCGACCCTCGTGCCAGATGGCTTCAGGTCTACAAGTCCCGAATGGCAGCGCGAGATCGACGACATAGTGTTGCGACTGATGCGTGAAAAAGGAATTGCTGCCGTTACAATTCCGCTGGCACCCAACCACAAGCGCGCCGAGATCGTGCTGAACGCCATCCGCATGCTACCTGCGAAAGCGACCGCCTAGCTCTTAAAGCTCTGACGCAATATTCAAACATGCTCAACAAAGTGAAGCGCCAGCTCGACTTGGTTCTTGAAGTTAGAGAAAAGGCGATGCGTATACAGCGCGAAGTCGTGCCGCTCTGCGCCCAAGCCATCAGGGACGTACACTCGGGAAAGCGGCCAAGCGCAGAGCAGAAGGTCAAGCTGATCGAGCGCAAGATAGCCGAGGCAGAGGGCATCCTGAAGCAGAACCCGGAAATAGTCAACAATGTGTTGGGCATCGCTTACCAGGAATACGCCGAGCTGGCCATCTTCTTATCCTACTTGAAGACAGACAAGCTGCCCTCGCTAAGCGTGCCGCCTCAATTCTACCTTACCGGGCTTGGTGACGCCATTGGGGAGCTCAAGCGCGAGGGATTGGAGTTGCTGGCAAAGCACGACTTGCGCGGCGCCGAGGCGCTGGAAACCAAGCTCGAGGAGTTATACGCCATCTTTGCCTCATTCTCCTATCCCAACTCGGTTGTGCCCGGCCTTAAGCACAAGCAGGACGTCGCCCGCGGCGTGATAAACGCGTTCCACGACCAGATACTAGCGCACAAGCTCACGCGGCCAGCATAGCCCCGCCGATGCCGATTCTCACCACGCGCAAATTGCACAAAGTTACTGCAAAGTATCCTTTTACCATTTCCACTAGCTGGTGAGAAAACCCCACTTTTATAAACTATACAATATAGTTTAAGCAATATTGTTAATATACAATAATACTAAAACACTACTATTAGAAATAATTTTTATACACTATAATCTTAATACAATATTTCATAAACAATAGTGTCTGAGTAATAATAGAGTGCAGCCAATGTTGAATGAAACAAAAAAAGAGTTGACTCTAGCAAATATGCGGCGCCGCATGCTGGTTTCTCATAAACGTTAGCTTAATATGCGCTCGGCGAGTTAGCTCATCATGTCCACCCCACCAATAGGGCATCATTACAAGTGCGACCACTGCGGGCGGGCGATAGCCGAACGCAAAAAGTGCTTCAGGTGCTCACGAATCTTGTGCGGAATGTGCGCAGATTCCCGGGGAGGACTGCTGTACTGCCCGCGCTGCTACTCACCCGAGAAGCAGCCAAAAGGCAACAAGCACGAAAAAAAGCTGCTAGCGCTGACAGAACAAGACGTAAAGGAAGTATGGTGATGATCCAAGTATCTTCCTCATTCAATGCACTCAGGATGGTGGCAGGACAGAAGGACCCAATACTGCTCGAGGTTACCCTCAAGAACGCGGGAAAGGAGCCCGTATTTGCAAGCGCAAGCGTGAGACTCCCATTCATGCTGGGGTTCGACCAGATAGGGCTGATGAGGGAAAAGCAGGAACGCGTCGGATTGGTCGGCGCCGGAGGCGAGAAAACGGTCTCGTTCCGTATCTACTGCAAGCCTCTAATACGAGATGGCAACTACGACATAACTGCAAACGTCAACCTCCACCCGCCAGACAGGTTTGACAAGACGTTAAACACGATCATCCACCACACCAACTTGCGCATAATACCGAAGTGAGCCACGTGAAAAGCGCGCTGATGGTAATCGACATGCAGCACGGGACCTACGATGCGGTTAATGCTGCCACACAGAGGCGCGTGCTGCGGAACGTTAAACTACTTGAGAGCGCAGCGCGCAAGGCCGGCTCTCCGGTGGTGTGGGCGACATACGTCTACAACCCGCGCAATTCGCCGCGAGTCGAGTGGGGCAGGTACCTGTTGCCCGACAGGCAAGGAACGAAATTAGTAGGCGGCTTGAAACCAATCAAAGGCGACCTGAAAGTGGAAAGGAGCGCATATGACTGCTTCCAAAAAAGCAACCTGCAAGCAAAGCTTGCCAAGAGCGGCGTCAAGCGCCTAATTATCTGCGGGCTGAACACCGAACAGTGCGTGCTCACTACAGCCCAGCACGCATATGACGCCTGCTATGACGTGAATGTGGTGCGTGATGCTGTCGGGACTTGCGCGCCCGAACTGCACGGGCCGGCATTAAAGATGATCGGCGAGTACTTTGGAAAGGTCGTTTCAATGAGCCAAGCAAGGGGGTTGATGGGATGAGCAAGGAAACAAAGCTGCACTACAAGCACGGTTTAGGGTTCACTGAACAAAAGTACATCAGAAAGAAGGGAAAAAATGCCAAAACCAGCAAAAAGTGAGAGAACTTTCAGGGTCTGCCCGAACTGCGGCTCGCGCGACATACAATATGCGAGCATGAGGCAGGACGCTCCAAGGGTTTTTGTCGGGATAGGCCTGCCCGAAGTATACTATTGCCCGGACTGCGGTTATGAGGGCGGGGTGGTGCTCGAGATGAACGCTTCCAGCCGCGGCAAGGGAAGGTTTCCGAACAAGCCGCTGCGTTTAGTCACGCCGACGCTGCCTAACAGGCCGGACGTCGAAACTGTAAAGCCGGCGTTCACAATCGTGGTGCTGGTCTTCTTCGTTTTCACGGCCTTCTTTTTCGCAAACAGACCGGCGCAGCTGGCTTATGAACAGCCAACGACAAATACCACCTCACTGGCCAACTCGAGATCCGACTTCCTGCCGCAGCTGTTTGAGAAGCTTGCCGTTGAACAGGAACCGCCAATAATCACAGGACCACCAGCAGCCGGCAACTTTTACAGCATTGTCGGCGAGGCCGGCATTTCATCATCGGCTGGCATAATGGTGTCGCTCCTCCTGATTGCCCTAATGGTAGCATTTGCAGGCGTGATGATTGGCCACCACTACCAGAGGAGCCTGCGCTTCATCTAGCCACGAGTGGGCCTTTTACTAAAAAGTAAACCCTGCCAGCGTTTCCGGCTGGCTACGCTCAATCAACTCGCATTCAACATGCCTT
>JACOVT010000021.1 GCA_016177165.1 Microcaldota archaeon | reverse complement strand
TCAAGCCCGCCAGATTCATGCGTAACTCTTTGAGAAACTAGTTTCATAGAGTCAAGCTGCCAGAGAGCGGCCGACGGCAGGAGCAGAACACCGGAACAGACCTGAAAATTTTGCGCCTGACAAGCAGACAGCACCAGCAGCCACCCATAAGGAGGCAGCTTGGGCCCGGAACCGGCCAGTCAGGCAGAATTTATACGAAAACCAGCATAAAATACACTTTCATATACTAAAGTAACTTTGGTGTTCTAAAGTATTCAAAAGGAATCCCTAGGCGCGCTGCATCACTATGAAAACCCTGCGTTTGCGTGGGTTTTCAGGCGAGTCCACTTGCAGCCCGCCCTTGAAGCCGCTGCGCGTGAAGCAGCTTGCAGCCAGCAGCGCAAAGCTTTCGGACTTGGGGTAGAACTGGACTACCAGCTTTCCGCCATGCTTGAGCACGCGGGCGACCTCCCTAGCGGCACGCAACAGGTTGGAGCGTATGCCCGCCTCGCTTTTCCCGCCCATTATCCACTGGAGGGCTGATGCTGACGCGATAAGGTCAAACGAGGCCTCTCCGAATGGAAGTGAAAAGAAATCCCCCCGTTTTGCTCGTATTCCATTAGATTTTGCCTGCGTGACCATCGCAGGGTTTGGATCCACGGCGCTGACTTGGAAGCCTGCCTGCTTGAACACCACAGAAGTGAAGCCGGGCCCGCAACCAATGTCGAGCAGCTTGCCACTCGATGCACCGAGCAGCTCTATGCAGCGCACGGCTATTTCTCGCTGGGCGCGCTGCATGGCTTTCGATGAGGAATAGCCCGACACCTGCGGCCCGCTGTAAAAGTCGCCGGCACCCATCGAGTCCTCCGGGCGCGAACGCTTGACAACCCACCCTTTCCAAGTCATGGCTCCAGCCTTATCTCTGTTGCCGGCTTGACGAGCGCCTCTTTTTCCTTGCGTTCACGTTCCTGTTTTTCCTTCTCGAACTCCTTGCGCTTTTTTTCGCGCTCGTCTTTCTCTACAAGATCCTCAAGGGCGCCGTACTCTATAACGAGCGAGAAGTCGGGGACTTTCCCTTCCTCCCACTTTTCCATGGCAGACGACACCGGCTCGAGGATCTCCTCGTAGCGCTTCCTTGCAGTCCCAATGTCGCGCCCGTACTTTTCCTCGATAAGCCACCCGAGGCGGTCAGAGTAGCTGGTCTTTTGCCTGCGCATCTGCCTCAGCAATGCAGTGGCAAAGCCAGTCTCGCTGTCATTGACCAGCCTGTTCTCGGCAGCTGCCAGCGCGTTGATGGCGCGGCGCAGCTCGCTTTCTGTCAGCGAGTTGACATCCAGCCAGTCGGTCACGGAAGGCTTTTAAATGCCCCACTTCATAAAGGTTGTGCCACACACAAAACAAACAATACATGTTAACAATACATGTTATAGGGTATTCTTATGGGATTGAGACCTGGAAGGACCATGCGTGAGCCAGCGCGGCCTTGGACTAGGACCACCAAGCGCGTGGCGAAAAAGGCTTTCGTAAAGGGGGTCCCTGACGCCAAGATCCACCAGTTCGAGATGGGCGACTCTGCCCGGTTCAGGAGCGGCGGGTTTGACACCGCATTCGACCTCGTGCTGGGCGATACGGTCCAGATACGCGACAACGCACTCGAGTCTTCACGCCTCATTGCGAACAAGTACTTTGAGACGCGCATCCTTCTGAACAACTACTTCTTCAAGGTTCTAGTCTATCCGCACCAGTGCATACGCGAGCACACGATGCAGTCGGGCGCAGGCGCCGACCGCCTCTCATCAGGCATGAAGCACGCCTTCGGCCGCCCGATAGGCCGCGCTGCCGTGGTCCGGAAAGGACAAGCAGTCATGCGGGTCTGGACCACAAAGGAACACGCGGAAAAAGCCCGGGAAGGCTTGGCGCGCGCGGCATGCAAGATCCCCGGCAGGGCCCACGTGGTTTCAGGCGTAGGCCAGCTAGCTTTCAAAAACAATTGGAAGGCGCCTTGCTAGCGCGCCCAGCTCTTTAACTACTCTGGCCGGCGTGTACTCGCCCAGTTCTCCGACCAGCTTCTTGTCATTTAACATCTTCAGTTCAAGCGGTATGGAAACTCCATTAACAGTTTTAGCGTCACTCATGTGCAGGCTGCCCAGCGGCACGCGCGCCAGCTTTCCTGAAGGCGTCTGGGAAGGGTCTATGGCGAGGACGTTCGGGACTTTCTCGTGCCCGCCCTCCACTGCAAAGGAAACCTGCTTTCTTATTTCGGCCGCCCATTTTCCAGTGAAAGTCGCGATGGGGTCATTTTTCGAGAACTGGAACCTTTCCTCATAATACTCGGCAGGCCGCGGTTTCTCCAAAAGGATGTAGAGGTGAAAGCTGTTGCCAGTCCAGCAACAGAAAGGTTTCGGGAAACCGTCCCTGACGATCAACTCAGCCAACAGCATTGCCGCCTGCTGCGCCTGCACAGCGGTGATTCCTTTCCCCCTGTCCAAGTCGAAGAACACCCGGTCTATCGGTTTTCCGGGCTTCTCCGAATTAGTCGCATAGAAGAAGTCTGCGAGTTTCCGGGGGACAAAGTAACGCCAGATCTTCTGCTGCAAGGGAGTGAGTTTCCCGCGCACCTCGTCCAGCTTGTTTCTCCGCAGCTCAACAAATTCGGGGGTGACGCCGGCCAGCTCCCTTGCAGAAAGCGGTTCGTCCTTGGAGCCGCGCCTCAAAAACATTGGTAGTGGTCCCTTCGGCAGCCACGTCTTGGTGGCAATCTCCCTGTCACCCAAAAAGCCCGCCAGACGAGAACCCACCAGCGCGTAGAAAGGCAGCACGTCAAACTCCGAGCCGAAAGGGCGAATAGGGTCTTTCAGGCCTGAAACATAATCTGACAGGTTCACGGGGCGAAAAGGCAAGCTTTTTATAAGAGGCTTGCGTTTGACGAGCAATGAACAAGCTCGCTGCGGCAGTGGCCGTTTTCCTTCCGCTGGTGCTCGCCGGCTGCACATCTTACAGCGGCGGTAACGGCGGCGGAGACGGGGGCGGAGGCCAGACCGTAAACTTTACCATCGAGGCAGGCAGCCTCAGGTTCGCGCCTGACTCCATCACGGTCAAGGCGGGCGACCACGTACACCTCACGATAGTCAACAAGGACGTGTTCCACACGTTTACCATTGATGAGTTGGGTGTAAACTTCCAGCTCCCAGCAGGCCAGACAAAGGAGTTTGACTTCACTGCAAGCAAGAGCGGAACGTTCGCGTTCTACTGCGCCGTGCCGGGCCACCGCGAGGGCGGCATGCACGGAACTATGCGCGCTACTTAAAGAACAACCGGCATCTCATTAAAACAATCCCGATTCCGCAATCAGGGCTAGCCAAACACAAAGCAGCACTGGCAAGAATTATCAGTCCAGTAAAACATAAACTTTGCCTTCCTTTGTCATCGTCTGGTAAGAACGCTCGTCCTCGCCCGGGACGGTCTCGCATTGGCCGGTGGTGACGTCATATCTCCACATGTGCAACGGGCACGTGACCATGTTGTCGTCCAGCGTGCCGTCCCCGAGCGAGCCGCCGCGGTGCTTGCACACGTTGTCTATCGCGTGAAAGGAACCACCAACATTGAACACGGCGATCGGCTTGCCACGAACTTCTATAGCTTTTCCAGCACCCACCGGGAGATCGGCCGCGTTCGCCACCTCTACGTATTCTGCCATGTGATTACCTACCTTAGCCTTGCCTACCTTAGCCTTGCCTACCTTAGGGCCTCGTTTACTTGGATGCTAATCGGCTTTCTACCACCGAAACCGGACTTTTTATCATGCCAGTACGCAACCTGCGGCTCGCCTGGCTTCCAGCACAGGTAGACTTCTTCGCCCTCGCGCCAAGATGGAAAGTCGACGAGTCCCAAGTCAGGGTCTTTTACAACCACCCCTTCATCCGCCAATTGCTCCATTAGTGAATAGAACTGAAAATGAATCTCATGCAGCTTTTTGGAAGCGCGCACGTTTTCCTGAAAAAAGGTTGCCTGATCTTCCGAGTAAACAGTAAAATTGGCCAGCGAGCGCGCATCCTTCCTTAACTCAAGGGAACGCTTCACGAGCGGCTCGATTTTCCCGAGCGACTTGTTGGCCTCTTCCAATGTAAAGTACCTTTTCACTCTCCAGTCTTGTAAGGCGCGCTATAAATGGGTTGCGTTGCGCCTAGCGCGACGCCTTGAAAGCAAAGGCGGCCTCGCTCGAAAGGGCTTCTGGTAAAGACCGTACATATCAAGAGGCTTGGATCCAGGAACCCGTACCGGACTTCCTTCATCCGGAATGTTGAAGAACAGCCCGCCGGGGCGGAGGCCGGCATACGCATTCCGTGCAAGCTTGATGCGGTGCGGGTAGATGTGCGGGTTTTCCAAAACTTTGGTCATCACTACCAGGTTGGCTTTCGGAACGCGCGGCAGCACACCGCCGCGGTATGCCTGAGGGAGCGGGCCGCTCCAAAGGTTGTAAGGAACCGGGTGTATTCGACCGGCAAACTCATTAGGGATGTTCGCCCGTGCCATCTCAACCTGCTCTGGATACAAGTCGGTAGCGTAAATTACAAAGTTTTCAATACCTCTTTTCTTCAGCGATTGGGCTATTCGCTGCGGTTGTTTTGTGCTAGGCAAACCTGCCCCGATAACGTGGACTACAAAAGGCCTGCGCTTTGAACCCGGCTTAACAAACCTATTGACTATTGCTTCTTCATAATCCACTAACTCGCTTGTCGCACCACCGCTCGGGGATACAGAGCTTTTGCCTTCAGGAACGAGTGATAGTGTTGACTCGATCATCCTGCGCAAGCCCGGCCTGTTGGATGGGTTAGACCAAAGCTGTTGGAATCTTGGAGTTGAAATGAGCTGGGGCACTACTCCGGAAAACCAATCTCCACGCATATCTCTCGCGACACTACGGCCCTCTTCAGCAAAGCCGAACTGGCGCAGCATTGTTTGAACTCTCTTTAAAACTCGCTTTTTGATTGCTTCTGGACGAAGGCTAAGTGAGGCCCCTATTTGTCTTTGTGCGTTATCAAGCGCTTCTCTCTCGGCATTTATCGCGTTTAAAATCTGCTTTCCTTCCCAGGTTTCTGCTAGCACCTCTTGAGCCCGCCAATCTTTAGGATCCATGCCTTGCTGCGTGAACAGGTTTTTCCAATCCCTGTACGATTGGCCGATCCGGTTTTGTTTCTCTACCAGGAAGTCGACCCACCTGCGCCGGTGTTTCGGCATCGAGTAGTACACGAGAGGACTATGTGCGGGCAGGTATATAATCTTCAAAACACTAAACCTGCGTATGGGCTCTACGTTTGGCAGCGAGCTTTCCGTGGCAGAGAAGGCGGCCAGCGAGGCCGGCAAGATAATCAAGGAGAACTTCGGCCGGGTGGCGGCCGGGTACAAGGAGGACCGCACTGTTATTACCGAGACGGATACGCAGTGCGAGGAGATAATCAAGTCGCGCCTGCTGGACGGGTTCCCCGAGTACAGCTTCCTTGGAGAGGAAACAGGCAGGATAGAACGCGGCGAGCGCGTCTGGGTGGTCGACCCGCTTGACGGCACTATGAACTTCTTCATGGGCAATCCCCTCTGTTGCGTGGCAATAGCGCTGGTCGAGAACGGCGAGCCTTTGATAGGTGTGACGTTTGCGCCGATTCTGGACGAGACTTTTTCCGCTGCAAAGGGCGAGGGCGCGACCCTCAACGGGCTGGAGATGCACGTTTCGCGCAAGACAGACATCTCGCGCAGCGTGGTTTCGCTGGCGCACCTCAAGGACGACGATTCGATAGACAACGTGCTCAGGTTTTATGGCGAGCTGAAAGAGGCAAAAGCCCGCACGCGGCAGTACGGGACCGGCTGCCTCGAGGCTGCCTTCGTGGCTTCCGGCCGGCTGGACGCTTGGGTCGACTTGGGAAAGAAGGGCTTCATCCCATCGCCTTGGGATACTGCCGGCGGGGCGCTGCTGGTCAAGGAGGCCGGCGGACGCGCGACCAACTATGAAGGGAAAGAATATCGCGTCTTTTCTCCAACCGGGTACGTCGCGACAAATGGAACCATCCATGACGTGCTGCTGGGGCTGGTCAACCGCGCGGTGATAAAGTAGCTTGAGGCCGGTTTTGTCTGGCTAGGGAAGCAAAAACTGCGGGCAGCCGCTTCTGGCTCAGCCGCGCTTGGAAGCGCTGTGCACGCGATGCCGTCGTGTCTTTTGTTCCTCTGCTTTCTCATGGCAGGAGTTTTTAAGCGCTGTCTGCAATAAACGTGCGTGAAAGCGATTCGCGCGCTGCGCAGGGTGAGAAAGAGGGACCTGCTCCACCCTTCCAAAATGCTGCTCATCAGGGCTGTCAAGCCATACTCGATGGTTTCTTACGCCCGGCTTTCAAGGCTGTATGATGCTGCGCGCTTGCTGGAACGGGAGCGCGTGGAAGGGAGCATAGTGGAGTGCGGCGTCTGCAACGGCGGCAGCGCCGGGCTGCTGGCCGCGGCCGTGAGGAAAGGGGAACGTCATGTTTGGCTGTTTGACTCATGGCAGGGGTTGCCTGAGCCTACGAGCGAGGACGTCTCTTACCACGGCAAAGAAGGGAAGAAGGGAATGGACCTCGGCTCTGAAATCAGGGTGCGCGAGCTGCTTTTTGGCAGGCTCGGGCTTGACGAGTCTAGGACCCACTTGGTGAAAGGCTGGTTTGACCACACGATTCCAAAGGCGCGGGAAATGGTTGGGAGCATATCCCTTTTGCACTTGGACTGCGACTGGTACGAGTCGGTCAGGCTCTGCCTCGACCAGCTCTACGATGGGGTGGTTGGCGGGGGCTTTGTTTTCATAGACGATTATGGCCACTGGAAGGGATGCAAGAAAGCGGTTGACGAATTCTTTCGAGAGCGAAACATTCACCCCAAGCTCCACCAGCTGGACTACACCGGCGTGTATTTCAGGAAGCCCCAAAATTAGGAATTTCCGGAAGCCCAAAACTTAGGAATAATAGATCGTCTCAAACGCCAAGTCGTGCCCGTATCCCGACCACGAGCCGGATGACTTTTTCCAGGTGTGGCCGTCCCCTGCTGGGTAGGCGTCCTCGTTGTGGAAGTAGAAGTTCTGGTTGTCGCCGGCAGGCTTTGCCACGACATAGTAGGTCTGGCCCGGGACTGTGTTGATGCCGAACTTTACTGGTATCGTCTTTGTGCCGAACGCTTTTATGACAGCATCGTCGATCAGCACGCTTGCCAGGTCGGGCCCGTTGAGGTCATCGCGCACCGAAAAGGTGACGTTACCCCAATTCCCGCCGCCTATCCCGAAACCGACTTTTTCGAGCCTGTTGACCGCCGGAACGAACGACTGGGCTACCTCCTTTTCGTCATGGCCGGGCCCGGCTGTCAGCAGTATCTCGGTGTTGGCGTCGGTTGCTTGGTCGACCGTTTCCACGACAGTTCTCGACTGGACTTGGGTCGAGTTGGACACTGAGGAGAAAACGTTCTTCCATGTTACTCGCAGCTTTGCGACGCGCACCCCCTTTGACTGGTAGGCATGGGATTCGGAGACCACCGCGAGGTACTCGTCGGCGCCAACGGCAAGCAGGCTGCCCGTCCCCTGCTTGACCAGGTTGCAAGCGTTTGAGGAGGAGCCGTCGCCAAAGTCCCAGTCGCAACTCACCTTGGCTGGATCCCACAGCCTTGAGCTGAAAAGAAGGTATGCGTAAAAGCCTTGCTTTACGCCAACTATGGTTTCATTGGGCTGGAACAGCCATAAGTCAACCCAGCTAAACGAGCCGTGGGCGTTGGTGCTGACTGCGTGGGTGGTGTTGGTGAAAGTAGCGCCGCGATTGTCGGTTGCCGTTGCCTGAAGCGTGTAGACGCCGGTCTTTGGGTACTTGTGGCTTATAGTGGATGGAAATATCGAGGCGCCTTGGAAGATCGGCAGTAGTGTCTTTTGGGAGCCGTCGCCAAAGGAGATGTCCAGTCGAGCTATGGAGCCGTCTGGGTCGCTGAACGAATGTGATATCTGGGCGCCTAAAAAGTCGATGTCGTATGGGGGCATTTGGTAGAGACTCCCATATGGCGGCAGGTTGGGGCCCTGTTGGGGCGGCGCGGGCCAGCCTTGATTGTGGAAGGGAAAGGCGACGCTGAGCACCAATAGAAAAGCCGAGAGGGTGAGACGGACGAGGGCCATATTTGTATAAGCAAACACTTCAACTTAAAATGGGTTGCTGACCACCAACCCGGCGCTGTCGAACAAGGGGCTACCGAAAGGATTTTTAAGGGGTTTGAGTGGAAATATATAAAGCTTTCTGTTTTTGCACTAAAGTTAAGATTGCGTCGGGGGTGCTTGAATGAAAATGTTGGGCAAGGTTGTATCAATGTCTGACAACAAGCTCGTGCTAAAGACCGACAAGCTGGTAAAGCTGGGGAGCAAGGTGTATGACGAGCGCCAAAGGTTCATAGGCAACGTTATTGATTATTTCGGGCCCACAATGGGGCCATACCTGCTGGTTTCAGCCAAGAGGGGCGGCGAGTCCCTCGTCGGGAAAGAGCTGTTCCAATAGGCCGTGCCAGAAGGCTGCGCCCATATTATGGGGAGAAAAAAGGTGGGTTGATGGTTGTTGGAGTGTGTTCGGAGTGCGGGTGCACCGACATTACAAAGGATTACGCGCGCGCCGAGATAGTGTGCAACAAGTGCGGCTTCGTGCTGGAAGACCGCATAGTAGACACCGGCGCCGAGTGGAGGGCGTTTGACTCGGACCAGCGGGAAAAGAAGGCAAGGACGGGCGCGCCGATCAAGTACATGAAGCCCAACAAGGGGCTCGCGACCGAGATAGACCAGTACAACCACGACATACGCGGCGTCAAGATAAGCGCCCAATCAAGGGCGCAAATGTACCGCCTCAGGAAGTGGCACAAGCGCGCCTCCATCTCCTCTTCGATGGAGCGCAACCTTGCCATTGCCCTTTCCGAGCTGGACCGCATTGCCTCTAACTTGGGGCTGCCGGGCAACATCAAGGAGGCAGCTGCGCTCATGTACCGGAAAGCTGTCGAAAAGGGCTTGATACGCGGGCGCCTGATCGAGTCGGTGGTCGCTGCAGTGCTTTACACCATATGCAGACAGTACGCCATTCCACGGACTCTGGACGAGATAGCCGAAATCTCCGGAATAAACAAGAAGGAGATAGGAAGAACGTACCGGTTCCTCAAGCGCGACCTCGGCATTGCGATGCCGCTCACCAACCCTACGCATTACGTGCCGCGCTTTGCTTCCGACTTGGGGCTCACAGGGCAGGTGCAGGAAAAGGCCCGCGAGATACTAGAGGACGCCATCGGAAAAGGGTTGATTTCCGGGAGGGGCCCGACAGGGGTCGCGGCTGCTGCCGTCTACATCGCCGGTGTGCTAATGGGAGAACGAAAAACGCAGAAAGAGGTGGCCGACATTGCTGGCGTTACGGAAGTCACCATACGCAACCGCTACCGTGAGCTCAAGGACCGCCTCGGGCTAGACGTGCCTGCATGAGCAGTGCCATGGACCACGAATGCGGCGGGCGTTGCGTTGACATAGCCAAGAACCAGATTATCAAGGCGCTCGAAAAACTCCAAAAGCCCAAAGGTGGAAGGCGGCAGGTTGACGACCTCGACTTTGAGGAGATCCCAAAGCTCCATGCCGAGCTGTCAAAGCACGGTGAAAGCTACATAGTCCAGTTTTTCCTCATACAGGCAGCCCTCAACGAGCTGGTTGATGAGGGAAAGTTGGTGCCCGGCAGAAAGCTCCGCTACTTCCTGACTGCAGACACGATAAAATGGCCGCCTAGGCGCACTTCAGCGAGTCGGCGGAGTGCTTGAAGTCGGCCTCGTACTTTTGGTAGAGCTGGGCGCGCGAGAGCAGCTTCGCTACCACCACGCGGTTCCCGCATGCAATGAATGCCCGCACTGTGGAAAGCCGAAGGCCGTCGGAAGAGTAATTGACGAAAACCACCGCCTTTTCCGCCGACTCGAACTCTACAAAACCACTTCCGTTGGAGTTGCTGACGATCGCGTCAAAGCCAGACTGGACGATATCTGAGAGGTTGGCCGTATACTCGCCGACCGACACCGAAATGGTGGTTCCAGCGGAGTCGCCTGCGGAGAACACCTCGCCGGAAACTTGCTCGCTCACCACCCTCCAATCCTTGGGGTATTCCAAGTGTATTCCGTTGGAGTCGTAAGAAGTGTAAGCCTTCTCTGCAGGCTGGACGCAGCCGGCCAACAAGACCGCAAAAACGAGAATGGGGAGCCTCAACAACCCCTCACCTTATGTAAGATTCTGTTTCCTTTTCCAGCCCTTCGACGAACTTCTTCTGCTTGTCCATTGACATGAATGCCGAAATAGAGAGGCCGGCCTCATAGCACTGCTTTCCTATCAGCAGGCTCTGCAGTATGTACTCGGCCATCTTCTTCTTTTTACCGCGGAGTTTTGAGAGGGAAGGCTGGACTATGTTGGCGTGCTGCATCTGTATCACCTTGAGCACGTGGTCGGGCTGCGCCTCGAAATGCTTTCCCAAATGCACGCCACGCTGCAGGTAAATGCCAACGAGTTGGCGGAACGCCAGCTCGGTTATCCTGTCGTGCAGGCCGTCCTTCTTCAAGTGGCTCACGAGCGCGTTCACGTCGCCCATCAACCGGCTGATTTCGTGCAGCGCCTGCTTCTCGTAGTCGCTGCTCAGGCACTCCTGCAGCGTTGAAAGGATCAGCTGCTTGGTCTTCTCGTCCACTTCCCGCGGGATGTCGACCCTGATGTCGCACGTCTTCCCCTTCACGCGATACTTTACCACGAGCTGCTCGACGACTCGCTAGTATATAAAAGTAGCCTGACCAATCAACGCGTGCCAAGATGGAAACCAGGCGCGCTCGTCCGGCTGCTGAAGCCGCTGCAACAGAAACAGCGAGAGAGGGTGTTGCAAGAAGGCAGCGAATCGGCGCTGACGCAATACTTCGAGAAGGGGTCAAGGCTGCTGTTCGCGACTTTACCAGCGCTCATGGAAGGCACCCTACCCCCACAGAGGTCGCCGCGATTCTAGGGTTCCGAAGCGTTGGGCAAAGACTAAAGAGGATAATAGAAAGCCTGCCGGCCGATGACGATAGCTAGTAAACCTTTTTATTCCCAGCGCGCCGAATCTTGGTGTGAGAAAAGTTTTTGCGCTGGCCGCGCTGCTCCTGTTGGCTCCGGCAGCGCTCGCTGCCGACGTTGGCATAAAGATAAAGG
>JACOVT010000020.1 GCA_016177165.1 Microcaldota archaeon | reverse complement strand
GGTGCTGCACGGCAAGACCCCGCGCGCGGCATTGAAGGAAGTAATAGGCTCCTGCGTCTCAATAGGGGTTCTCGTAGAAGGCAAGGATGCGCGCGAGGCGCAGAAGCTTGTTGATTCCGGGGCGTTTGACGACAAGCTTTCAGGGAAAGTGGCGCTCAAAGAGCCTTCCCAAAAGGAGATGGATGAGAAGAAGAAGTTCTTCCTTGCAAAGATAGAGGAGGCCAAGAAGACCGAGGAGGCCGCAAAGGCCGCGGAAGAGGCGGCAAAGGCGGCCGCGGCAGCAGCCACTGCCCCGGCTGCTGGGGCAGCGGCGCCGGCCGGAGGCGCGCCCGCAGCGGCGCCAGCAGGCGAGTCCAAGAAAGAAGAGCCCAAAAAGGAAGAAAGGAAAAAGTAGTTTTCCCAAGGAATAAAAAGCAGAAAAGAAAGCAGACAAGTTTAAAAGGACAGGAAACGATAGCTGGACAGTAGTCAACTCCCACACCGCATTGCCCTTGTGGCTTTTCGGAAGGGGTTTTTGATGGACGCAAAGGAGTTAGAAAAAGCGATAGAGGCCGCCAAGAGCGGGCCCAAGCGTAACTTCAGGCAGTCGGTAGACTTGATGATCAACTTCTCCTCGATAGACTTTTCAAAGCCAGACTCGCGACTCAATGCCGAAGTGCTGCTGCCAAAAGGCCGCGGAAAACCGGCAAAAACTGCGATAATCGCCGGAGACGAGCTGGTTACTCAGGCAAAACAGGCAGCTCCTCTCGTGATAACCAAGAACGAGATCACATCTTATGGGACCGACAAGCAAAAGATGAAAAAGCTGGCCGACGAGTTCGACTTCATTCTTTGCCAAACAGACTTGATGTCTGCAGTCGGCAAGTCGATGGGCCAGGTCCTAGCGCCGCGCGGCAAGATGCCCAAGCCGATACCGCCAACTGCAGTTGCATTGGCGCCGCTGGTAAAGCGGCTCGAGAATACTGTCGTGGTGCGCAACCGCGGCAAGTTCCTGCCGACCGTTCATGTCATGATAGGCAACGAGGAGATGGGAGTTCAAGACCTCGCCGCCAACGTGCAGGCAGTTATCGACGCGATAATGCCAAAGCTCCCGAACAAGGAAGGCAACATACGCAGCGTTTACCTTAAACTCTCAATGGGGCCAGCCATACGCGTAGGTGCCCCAAGCAGGGAAGAAAAGAAGTGATACCAACCATGCCACGCAAGATCGCAAGCGGAAAGAAAAAACAGGAGAAGCGCGAAGTCCCGAAGTGGAAACTCGACCAGGTGAAGGAAGTCAACGACTGGCTCAAGGGCAAGAAAGTGGTAGGTATAGTTTCTCTGCGCGGCCTTCCCAGCTCGCAGCTGCAGGAAATCAAGAAGCGCCTGCGCGGAAAGGGCGAAGTCAGGGTATACCGGGCCATCGTGCTGAGAAAGGCGCTGGAGAAAAGCAAGGAACTCAAACAGCTCGCTGACAGGATAGACGGCCCGTGCGGCCTGATAGCCTCGGAGGACAACCCGTTCCGCCTCTTCCGTTTCCTAAAGCAAAATCAGGGAAAACGCGCAGCCCGGCCGGGCGACAAGCTATCTACAGAGATTGTCGTGCCTGCTGGCGAGACCGACCTGCCCGCCGGTCCCGCGCTTGCCGAGTTGAAAATGGCCAAGATAGACGTCAGGATAGACAAGGGCAAGATAGTCGTATCAAAGGACTCGCCCGTCGCCAAGCAGGGGGATGTCGTGACCCAGCAGCTCGCCTCGGCGCTTTCAAAACTCGGAATCAAGCCGATGCCGGTCGGGGTCCAGCTGCTGACCGTCCATGAGGGAGGGGTGTTCTACGAGCCACAGGTGCTTGACATAGACGAGGAAGCATTCCGCAACTCGGTGGTGTCGGCAGCGCGCAACGCGCTCAACCTGAGCGTCTCGGTCGGCTACCCCACCAAGCAGAACGTAACACTGCTCGTGGGCAAGGCGCACCGCAATGCGGTCAACCTGTCAGTGAACGCCTGCATTCCCGAAAAGGAAACCATCGGCCTGCTATTGTCCAAAGGAACGGCAGAAGCAGCCGCACTTGCAGGCATGCTTTCAAAGAAAGGATTCATGCCATGATGCTCGCCAAATCAGAATGTAGAAAATGGAGGTAAGAAAATGGAATTCGTGTATGCGGCATTGATGCTGCACTCGGCAAAGAAGGAAGTCAACGAGTCCAACCTGAAAAAAGTCGCCGAAGCCGCAGGAATAGCTTCGGACGACGCGAAACTTAAGGCGCTCGTGGCCTCGCTTGAAGGAGTCAACATCGACGACGCGATAAAGCAGAGCGTGGCATTCGCCGCGCCGGCAGCAGGACCCTCTCCGGCAGCAGGAGCAGCGCCCGCAAAAGAGGAAAAGAAGGAAGAAAAGAAGACAGAGGAAGAGGCAGCAGGCGGACTGGCGGCACTCTTCGGCTGAGACCAGCCAACCTTTTTATACTACCTAGTAGTTGGTTGGTCTTGATGCCAAAACGGGAGTCTTCACTAGCGCGAGAGGTAAAGCAGGTCGAAAAGTACGAGTACCTGCTGGTGGAGTACATAAAGGAGATCTCGAACGAGCTCACCTACATGCTCCTCATAACGACGTCGCTCTTCCTGTTCGTCCTGATTGATATTATCCCCGGATTGTCGGCAACGCAGGGCTACATGACAGTCAAGGTAATCTTCGTCATCCTGATTGCAGGCGGCTTCGGCATGTTCGGCCTGTCGAACGTTACAAAGCGCCGCATCGAGAAACGATTCGAGCAAGTCTTCGCGCGCTAGCTTATCTTGTTTACCATGAAGACCGCGTTGCTCGTTACTGGCGCCCAGAAGTGGTCGCTGAACGAGCATACCAAGGAAGTGCCGCCCCGCATCGCCGCGTTCATCAGGTCAGGCAAGCGCAAGTTTGACTTTGTCTTGTTCAGCAGGTACGTGTTCTCCGAGGATTCACCATTCGCCCGCGTCATAAGGCAACCGCAATTCATCAAGCCAGAACACACAGACATCATGCCGGAGCTTGCAAGCATTGCGGCAGATGGTAAAGTGTTCGTGCGTCACACATTCTCCGACTTCAAGAACCCCGCATTTGTTGGTTTCTTGAATAAGAACCTGATCAGCAGGCTCTACGTTTGCGGGTTTGAGACCGACGGTTGCGTGCTTGCTGACGCACTGGAAGCTTTCGACCGGGGCTTGGAAGTCTACGTCATTGGGGACTTGTGTGCCTCGCGGCACGGGCGCGAGTACAACGAGCGAGCTTTGGAGATAATCGGGCGCAACATGAAAGGCGCACTCGTTAATTCCGAAAAGCTCTAGAACTTCTGCCCGAGCGCGCTCACCGCCTCGGGCGACTTGAGACCGTGGCCGGTTACTAGCAGCACTACTTTTTCAGTCTTCTTGATCACACCCACCTTTAGCAGCTTTTGGAGCGCAGGCAGCGGCATCGCCGCTGCTGGCTCGGCAAAGAAACCCTCTTCGCCTATGGTCCTAATCGCCTTTACAGTCTCGATATCTGAAACTCTCACTGCCGTTCCGTGCGATTCCCTCACTGCACGCAGCGCCGTTCGTGCATTGAATGGGGTCTTGACAAGAACCGCAGAAGAGATCGTCTGCGCTTCCTTGAGCGGCTTGGCGTCCAGATCGCCATGCTCGAATGCGTCTACTATCGGGGCGCAGCCTTCAGACTGGACGATTGCAATCTTTGGGGCAAGCTTCTGCTCCTTGAAGCCTTTCCAGACGGCTGTCGTGAGGCCACCGGTTCCGCCCGGAATGATTACCCAGTCCGGTTGCAAGTGGGCCAGCTCGTATGCTATCGTCTTTTCCCCCTCGATGTAGTACGGGTTTAGGCCTGTCATCGCGATATACCAGCCATGCCGCGATTCCATCTTGGCGCGGCGCACGCAGTCGTCGAAGCCTCCCGAAACTTTGTATATCTTTGCCCCGTACGCGAGAGCTTGCGAAAGCTTGGCGTGCGGCGTCTTTTCAGGCACGAACACCTTGCAAGGAAGGGAGGCTTCAGCTGCGTAGGCGGCAACGCTTGCTGCCATGTTGCCTGTGGACGCTACGACCACACCTTGGGCGCGGAACTCGAGCGCCTTCGTGATCACCACGCAGGTTCCGCGATCCTTGAACGAGCCCGACGGGTTGGAGCCCTCGAACTTGATGTACAAGTGCCGCATGCCAAGCTCGCCCCCGAGGCGCTCGGCGTGGTGCAACGGAGTGGAACCTTCGCCCAGAGTGACGAGTTGCCTCCTGACGGGCAGCACTTCCTTGAACTTGCGAAGCCCTTCGCCGTGGTGCTTTGGCTGCCTATAGCCGCGGTGGACGAGCATGACAGAACCGCAGGCGCACAGGTAGTGGGTGCGGTCTTCAGAGTAGTGGCGCCGGCACTTTGCGCAAACCAGCATGACTGCTGAACAGCAGGCAGGCTTTTATTGCTTGTTCTCCCGTGCCACAACAATCACGTACAACGCTACGGCAACCAGCAGCACGACCGCCGACACGGCGTGCATCCAGAACGGGGCCCACTGCTCGAAGAAGGTGGCGTCAGAGAAAGGCCAGAACGCGCGGAACCCGCTTTCTGGCGAGTGCATCAGAATGTCAAGAGTCACGTGTGAGAAAGTCCCAAAGAGCGCGCCGGTAAACGCGGACTTTGCGGTTGTCTTCTGTTTGACTCCAAACAACTTTGTTGCCGAGTCTAACCTTTTCCTGAGCAGCCAGACAATAATTCCCAACACCAACCCGACAACAGCGGCCAGAGCGAACGAGTGAAACTGGCCGTGTGATGTTTCCATTCCCGAAAGTATCCTGAACAGGGGCTCTAGGTCAAGGATGACGCTGCCCATCATTGCGGCTGGAATTGAAAACCAAGACCGCGCCACAAGGCCTGCTATGAGCGGATATCCAAGATGGAACGGCGTCAAAGGCATTATAGGGCTCTGCGGCTACTGCTTAAAATAGTTTTCAAATCATTAGGTTGCTATGGAATCACGTTTTGGCACGTTTTCGCCTGTCGCAAAGCGCCGGCTTTCCCGGTCGAGTATCGCTGTGGTTGGCTGCGGCGCCATCGGGTCGCGCACCGCCTTATCGCTTGCACGGCTCGGCGTGAAAGAGCTGCGCCTTATTGACTGGGACGTTGTCGAGGAATGCAACCTTGAGACGCAAGCTTATACCAAAAAGCAGGTTGGAACAAAAAAAGTCGAAGCTCTTGCCCAGCTGATTGGCGCGACAGGCTCACCAACTCTTGCTGTTCCTATCCACTCGCAGCTTACAAAGAGCAGTGCTGCAAAGCTACTGGCTGGCGCCGACTTCGCGGTTGACGGGCTGGACAACTTCCAATCTCGTTTCGCTCTGAATGCAGCGTGCAGGAAGCTGCGCCTGCCGCTGGCGTTCGCAGCCTGCGCGCGGGCAGACGGGATGGCGGCATTGTTAGTTAACAAGAAAAACTCGCCGTGCCTCCGGTGCATCTTCCCCAAACAACCGCAAGACCAGGACTGCAGCGTTGTCGGCTTGCTGCCGGCAGCGGCGGACTTTGCATCAGGCCTGCAGGTGGCGCTGGTCGCAAGCTCGCTTCGACCAATACAGACAGAAGGGCTTTTTTACTTCAACTTGGAAAACCCGATGCTTGAGCGGGTTTCAATCAGGGATAACCAAAAATGCAACGCTTGCAGAGGAATCAAATGAAACGACACGATAGGATGCAGCGCGTTAAGTCCGGTGGGCGCAACTCGCTTGCCTCGTGGACGAGCGTTCGCAGCCCTGCCCGCGTGCTGGTCAACTGGCTCGTCACGAAGTTCTGCAAGCGACTCCCATCACTGAGGGCAAAGCGCTGGCTGCTGCGAAAGCTTGGCGCAAGGATAGGGAAGAATGTTGGCTTTTCCGAGTCTGCCGACATTGATTTCTTCTTCCCAGACCTCATCGAGGTGGGCGATAACACGGTCATCGGGTTCCAGACACTCATACTCACCCATGAGTTCCTGGTGGGCGAGTTCCGAAAAGCTCCTGTCAAGATAGGAAAGAACGTGCTGGTTGGAGCGCGTTGCATCATCCTGCCAGGAGTGGAGATTGGTGATGGCGCAACCGTCTCGGCAATGAGCCTCGTCAACAAGGACGTGCCTGCAGGCGAAACGTGGGGTGGCATTCCTGCTCGCAAGATACGGATGCCGCCCATACCACGAAACCAGAACACCAAAAGTATTATATATGACGTTTAACTAAGTTAAACTTGTGATTATATGGATGCTATAGTCCGAGCAAAACAAGTAGGCGGGTCCATACTAGTAACCGTACCTAAGCAGATTGTTGACGAGGAAAGGATCCAGGCAGGCGAGCTTATTAGAATAGATGTAGAGCGCCTAAAGAAAGACTGGTTTGGCTCGCTACGTAAACTAAAGCCTTTCAGGCGAGAAGAAGAGCTGGATACCGAATGACAAACCGAGTAGTTGATTCATGGGCCTGGATAGAATACCTGAGAGGCACAGAAAAAGGACAACACTTAAAAAAGGAAATAGAAGCAG
>JACOVT010000026.1 GCA_016177165.1 Microcaldota archaeon | reverse complement strand
GGAGAGCAGGTCGTCTTCCGACAGCTCGTGCTCTGCGTGTTCGTGCTCCCAACGCGTAGCGTTGCCCCGCTCGTCAACTTTCAGGTCGTGGTCGTACGTTTCTTCCCTGAACTTTATCCTTCCGAAAGAAGCCCAGCCAAACACGAGCTCACAGTCGCATTGGTGCAGTATTCAGCCTGACGAGCGTCTCGCGCGGCGTGCGCACCACCAAGAGTTCGGGGTGCTTCACTATCTCTTGCGCGTGATAGTTCGCAGCCTTGGCGCGTGGCGTCTTGCCCGGGTCGGAAAGGTTGACTATCTCAGCGATCTCGTCCAGCGACAACGCTTTCCCGCCGAACTCCCGCGCCACTGCAAGCACTTCCGCCACTGGCGTGGGCTTGGGCGCGCGGCGTATGCTGTCAATCACTTTCGGGTTGAGCGCTTTCTGTATTTCTGGCCTCAGATCGATCATTAAAACACCTCAGACGCGTCACCAGTGTAAGGGCGCGCGGATTTATAAGCATGATTCCGTTGGATGCCGAATCGGGCGGGAACAAAACGTGTTTTATGCTTTTTTCCCCCTGGTGATGTGTTGCTTTAGCTTTCTGACTCCAACCCAAGTCAGCAGGATAGCCGCCCCCACCGCGAGCGTCGCGAGCTCGAAGTTGCCCTCTATCCATGAGAGCGCCTGCTGGCCATAGGCCGCCACCAGCAGGGCTTCGGGAAAGAACCTGCCGCCGCGCCCGGCAACTGAAACGAGCAGCATCTTTTTGAGCGAGAACCTGAATATGCCGCTCGTGATGGTGAAAACCTTGTAGGGAACTGGGGTAAACGCTGCCAGCAGGACGGCAAGCGAGCCGTGCCTTTCGTACAGTTTCTCGACGTGGTCTATCTTCTGCTTGCTCACGAACTTTTCCACGAGCGGCCGCCCTCCCTTTACCCCTATCAAGTAGCCGAGAATCGAGCCGGCCACGGAGCCAGCAGTACAAACCGCGGCGTACCAGAGCGCAAGCTCCGGGTGTGCCTGCTCCAGCGGGATGAGGAGCAGGTCAGGCGGAATCGGGAAAAAGGAGGACTCGGCGAAGGAGATGGCAAAGAGTCCGGCGTCGCCCCACGAGCCAAAAGTTGCGCGGGACCACTCCACGAGATCCGAGGCAATGCCCATGAGCTGGTTGGAGCGACAGTGTTTTTAATGACTACACAGCATAATTAGCAATATGAGGCTTCCATTACCCAAGTGGCTCTCCGGGTTCCATAGAAAACCACCGTTTCCAGTTGCGCGGCCTGCGACAGGAGGGGCGCTCATTCCGCCATCGCGCATACGCCCTTTGCCGCCACTCGCAAGGCAACCCAAAACCGTTCCTTTTGGCACCTACACCCAACCGCCGAAAAGGCCGAAACCCGCTGCGCGGATAAGGTTAACGCGCGAGGAAGGACTGACAGTCGCGCACACAGTGCCTGAAGCAGGCCACCCTCGAAAGCATAGTGTTTCCCACGCCCTGCAACGCGACCGGCTGAGGCGCGCCATGGTTGCCATAATCGGCGAAGAGATCAGAACAAAAGGCAGGCTCACCCTGAGCGAAAACGAGCTTTATGACCGGGCGCGGCAACAGGCCAACCCGACATCGACCGCAAAACAGCCTGCATCACCCCGCGCACCGGCCGCAACGCGATCATCACCAGGCGAGCTGGACCCTGAAACCGAAAGGATGCTACAAAGGCTTCTTTCAAGAGAAGTTAAAAAGACAGGCTAACGAAATAGTATTGTGGCAAACAAACCCGGCACGGTTTGCGCGCTGCGGCAAGCAGGCGCTTCCCGGGAATTGTACACTCGCCGGAACTCCTAAGGGAAGGACGCAGACACAGGATCCCGCACATGCACTTGCTGTTCCCGGCAGGTCTCAGGCGGAAGGTGGTTGCCGCAGAGGTGGCACAGGAAAGCGTGGGTCCTCTAAGGGAAATGATTTCGCGGACAGCTGCCGGGAGCGATGTTTTCAGGCACTGGGCCGGCGCGTCCAGCAGCCACGTTGTTGCGCTGGCTCCGGAGATCAGGTCTCATTTCGAGGAAAAACTAAGGCGGCTGTCCGAACTTGATGAAGGCAACCGCACCCTGAGGCGCCAGCTGCTTGCAAGAATAACCCTGCTTTTGCGATCCCCGAAACTCCTCAAGAGCGAGCTCCCACACCTGAGAAAAGAGGTGCAAGTGCTGCTGGAGCGCGACAGGTCTGCCGTCCTTGGCGTGCGGGATGTTGCAAGCCAAGTGATGGACCAGCGCAAACAAGCCGAAATCGACCCCCGGGTATTGGAACAGATCGAAAGCATGCGCAGGCGGCTGCAGCAGGAAAGGGAACAGGAGTAAAGAAACACCCCCAAACAAAGAAACCCCTGTATGCAAAAACCTTTTAAACTTGGTTGTTCCCAACAAGAGGCATGCGAAAACCCGACCACTACGTGCTGGGGCCACTTCTTTCCATCTCGGCCGCGCGCGTCCCGCACACCCGAAAGGGAGTGCAGCTGCTCGAGCGCAACATACAACGCGCACTGAAGCAGCGCGCGCTGCTCAAGGCGCACCTCGCGGCTACCGCACAAAAAGGACTCGGCTAAGAGTCAAGGGGTAATACCCAACCCGACCGGAAATGCCGGCCGCTCAGGCTAGCGGATTACCTTTAGAAAGAGCTCTATTACTATGAAGGCTATGGAGGCGCCGATGACCACCATTGGCTTGATCTTCTGGCCGCCGCCGCTTACGTCGAAGAACCTCATTATGCCGGCGGATGACATGGGCGTCTGGACGCGCTCTGACTCGACCCCTTTCATAAAACAGTTGTAGGCGCGCGGGTATTTAAAGAAAACACGGCCGCGAATTAACCCGAATTCCCAACAAGCAGTTTGCGAGAAAGCAGAGCTTTCTCGAACCACAAAGAAGCAGAGCTTCTTT
>JACOVT010000025.1 GCA_016177165.1 Microcaldota archaeon | reverse complement strand
GGTGTAAACCACGGAAGAAGCTACGATGCTTCTTCCAATGGTGCACACTGCCAAATACAAGTTTCTTTAAGCGAACCGATGCTTTTTACGTGAGGACAGCCTTGGAGTTTTTCCCAGGTTTTTCTCGTTAGTTTGCGCAAGCAAACTTTCACAGCGTGCGGAAAGCGTAGCTTTCCGACGCGTTGAAGAAGCTTTGCTTCTTCACACGGAAAAAGCTGAAGGGCTCGTAGATCAGCGGAACAACCCTTTCTGGCTGCGCCGAAAGCGTTGACGGAAAGGTGCGCTAAAGATCGCCCGCTTTGCAAGCGGGAGGCCAGGGGTTCAAATCCCCTCGAGTCCACTAACCTTTTTCAAATACTGGTTTTATTAAGCGAATGTTTACTAGTAGTGTGAAAGTTGCTGTAAGACGTTCTCCCAGGCACAATTTGGGGGTGTTTGCTCTTAGGAAGTTCAAGAGTGGTGAGTTTATTATTGACATTACTGGGCGAGTTATCAAAAAGAGCGAGATGCGATACATACCTCAAAATGATAGAGACCATCTGGACAACATCGGCAAGGGCACTTACATAATAATGGGTTGTCCGGAGCGTTACATAAACCACTCTTGTGAGCCCAACGTCTTTGTTAGGCACAGAAAGGTTTACGCGATGCGAGGCATTGCCGCAGGGGAAGAGCTAGTAGGGGACTACTCTATTAATGGAGTTGACAATTGGAAGATGCGGTGCCGCTGCGGCAGCCAGTCTTGCCGAGGTATCGTACATGGTAGCTTCTTTCGGCTCCCTGTAGAGCTCCAGATAGAATACAGTCCATATCTTGATGACTGGTTTAGGAATGCGTATCGGAATAGGATAAGCCGATTGGTTTAGTGCTTTGTTAGCTCGCAGGCACTTCCAGTTTGGCGCGTATCGTGTCGAAGCCGGCGTATATGCTCTTTTCTGCTTCCTGTTCGAGGTTGGGGATGCCGAGCATGCCGCCTATGAGTTCAAAGGGCAGGTCGTAGTCCGCCATGCCGTACAGGCGCGTGCCGCCTTTTGATGGAGCTAACACGAACGACACCTGCACGCGCGGCTCGGTTACGCTGCGGTAGGTAACTCCTTTTTCCGGCTGCCAGGCGGCTATCTCGCCGTCGATGTTGAACTCAAAACCCTGAAAGTTAATGCCCCAAGTGAAACGCGCGCGCTGCTTCGGCGTGGTGAAGTGCTTGACCATGCGGATCGCGGGCTTGAGCGGGCCCGGCACGAGGTCGAGCAGGTTGTCCGCGTCAGAAACGAATGCCCAGACCTTCTTTGTCGGCGCATTTATGACGATCTCACGCTCCACTTTTGTCATGGCATGATAAGGAAGCTGGCATTTAAATCCGCCCGCTCGAGCCCGTGGACTACTGCGGGCAGTGCGAGAAACTCTTTCGCCCGGAAGAAAAGCACGCGCACGGGTAGGCTTTTATTGCTTGTTTTCCTATGGGTTGGCGTGCCAGAACTCGGTGACGCGGCCGTAATGGTGGCAGGCAGTGCTGCATTTTCCTCAGGTGCACGTATCGAGAAAATCAGGCTCAAGAACTTCAAGTCCTTCCGCAATACGACCATTCCGTTATCTTCAGGCTACACGGCAATTGTTGGACCGAATGGATCCGGCAAGAGCAACGTAGTAGATTCTCTTGTTTTTGCTTTAGGTGGCGCGTCGATCAAGTCGTTGCGCGCAGGCAGGCTGACCGATCTTGTTCATCACGAGGCCGCGGACAACACGGCTGTCGTGGAAATCAAGTTGCGCCACGGCGAGAACACCCACATTGTTTCGCGCTCGATAGACAAGAGCGGCCAGAGCGTCTTCCGGCTGGACGGCAGGCGAGTCACTCGCAACGCTCTGGAGGACTTCCTCGTATCGGTAAGCGTCCACCCTGACGGGCACAACGTGATCATGCAGGGCGACGTCACCAACATCGTAAAGATGACGCCTCTCCAGCGGCGGGAGATCATTGACGAGGTTTCCGGCATTGCGGAATACGAGTCCAAGAAGGGCGAGGCGCTGCGCGAGCTGGAAGTTGTTGAGGAAAAAATAAGGGAGGCCGACATAGTTCTCATAGAGAAGACCAGTTTCCTGCAGGTGCTGGCGAAGGAAAAGAAAGAGGCCGAACGCTTCAACGAGTTGTCATCTCAAAAGCGCTCCCACAAGGGCACGCTTGCAAAAAAGGAATATGCTGACGTTGAAAGGCAATACAAGCAGGGCGAGTCTTCTCTTCAGAAACTCAGGGAGCGGGCGGGCGAGTTCGAGCAGAAACGGCAGGAGAGCGCTTCGGAAGTGGAAAAGCTCGACGCCCAGCTTGACGGGTTGATGCACGAGATAATGGAAGAGAGCGAAAAACGGCAGTCTGGCGTGCGCGCAGAGATCGAGACCACGAAAAGCTCGCTTGCTGTAGTGGAGGAAAAGATAAGGGCGGCAAAGGAGAACGTTGACACCAACCTTTCGCTCAGGCAGCGCCTTTCCTCGGAAGTGTCGGAGCTTGGCAACAAGATCAAGTCTAAGGAGAACGAGCTCGAGACGCTCTCCATTGAGGCCGGCGAGCTGCACCGGCAGATCGGGTCCAAGTTGTCATCCATAGAGGAGTTGAAGAAGACAAGTTTTGGAATGGACTCCTCGTTCGGGGAGAAGTATACGCAACTGGTCAAGCTGAATGGCGAGATAGACTCGGCAAAGGACGTCCTCTACAAGCTGGACGGCGACCTGCGCGCCCTAAACGAGCGCCTCAACCTGAAGCGCGCAGCGTTTGAGGCAAAGGGGGCAGAGCTCGAGAAGGTGAGGCAGCAGGAAGAGGTGGTAAAGAAGCGCATCAGCGAGCTCGAGGACCGCCGCGACTCGTTGGAAAAACAGCTAAAACAGCAGGAAGAACTGTTGGCAGGTTTCTCCTCCCAAGAGCTGTCGGAATCAAAGCAGCTCTACACAACAGAGGCAGACCTAAAGGCAGCGCGCGACAAGTTTACCGAACTGGACTCCCGCATTTCAGTCATGCACCACCTGTCAGGGAAAACGCGCGCTGTTGAGGCCGTGATGAGAAACGCCTCGCTCCGTGGCATACTCGGCACGGTTGCTGACGTTATAACATTCGATCCCAAGTATTCGGCAGCAGTGCAAGCAGCAGCGGGCCAGCGGATGTTCCACATAATAACCCGCACGGCAGACGATGCTACTGATGCGGTTAACTTCCTCAAGAAGGAAAAGATAGGGCGCGCGTCATTCATGCCATTAGACAAGGTCCGCTCTTACGGCGCTGAGCCGCAAGCCGGTTCGCTCGGACTGGTCAAGCAGTTCATCAGGTACGACAAGTCATACGAGCCAGCGGTGGATCACGTATTCGGCGCTACGCTGCTGGTTGAGGACATGGGGGCGGCAAAGAGGATCGGGTTTGGAAAGCACCGCATGGTAACCCTTGACGGCGACCTGTGCGACTCTTCAGGCGTGATCACGGGAGGCTACTCCAAGCAGGGCGTCACGACGCAAGAGCTGCGCGAGCTGGACGAGGCAAAGAAGCGCCTCGAAGGCTTGGAAAAGCAGCGTTCCAAACTGGCGGTTTCGCTCGATTCGTGCCGCACAAGCCAGCGTGAGTCGCTGGAAAAGAAGTCCGAGACCGAGCTAAAACTGCGCGAAGCTGTCGTAATTATAAACCAGTGGAACCAGCGCGTCGAAGAGTTCGAACAGCTGGACAAGAAAGGCGGCGGGGACGCGCGCGACGAGATCACAGCCATGGAAAAGGCGCTGAAGAACAAGAATGACGACCGCGCAAAGCTGGAAAAGAGCCTGTCACAACTTGTCAGCAGGCGTTCCTCGCTCACGGAAGTTTTCGAGCGGCCAGAGGTCAAGAAACTCGGCGAAGACATCCGGTCGCAATCAGAAGAGCTGGAAAAAATGCGCTCCCAAGAGGCCGAGCTAAAGTCACAATGCCGCACGCTACAACTGGAGATAGAGCGCGTTCTGATAGAAAACCAGAACAGCCTCAGGTCGCGCGTAAACGAGCTTGGCAAGGGACTTGAGGAAGCCGGCTCGCAACTCGGGCAGCTCGACTCGCAACGTGCAGGCCTGATCAGCGACCTGAAAGAAAAGGAGGAGCGCGCCCGGCAACTAGCCGGCTCGCTCGGCGACCTGTTCAAGAAGAAAGAGTCGCTCGAAGAAGCCAAGCGCCTTGTGCTCCAGCGGATGGGGCGTTACGAGTCCCAGTTGAACAAGCTGCGCGAGGAAATAACCCAGTTCAGCATAGCGCGCGCCAAGATCGAGGCGCGCTACGAGGAAATGACCCGTGAAATGGAACAGTACAAGGACGCCCCGATAGTCGAGAAGCCGCTTGAAGAAGTGCGCCGCCAGCTGGCAAAGATAGAGGCCGAACTTCTCGATCTGGGTCATGTCAACATGAAGGCATTAGAAATGTACGGCCAGTATCTCAGGGAGGTGGACGAGATACGCGAGCGCGCCAAAAAGCTGCTTCAGGAAAAGCAGGCCGTGCTTGGCGTCGTGGAGGAAATAGAGCAAAAGAAGATCAACTCGTTCATCGAGACGTTCGAGGCCCTGAACCGGAACTTCAACGAATACTTCAGCGAGTTCTATCCAGAAGAGGGTTCGCGCGCCTCGCTCAGGCTGGAGAATCCAGACAAGCCGCTGGAAAGCGGCCTGATAATCGAAGCCAGCCCTGCTGGGAAAAAGCCGCACACGATCGACGAGCTGAGCGGCGGCGAGAAAACAATAGTCGCGATCGCGTTCCTGTTCGGCGTGCAGGCCTACCGTCCGTCGCCGTTTTACGTTCTGGACGAGGTTGACGCCGCGCTCGACCCTGCCAACTCGGAGCGCGTTGCGCGCATGCTGCGCAAGTTCGCCTCACGCCTGCAGTTCGTCGTCGTGACCCACAACCCACCCGTGACTCGCTACGCCGACCAGATAATAGGTGTCCACTTGGCGAAAGACGGCTCCTCCATAATCGAAGTCGACTTGAAGAACTACGGCGAGCCGCAGGAAATCGACCTGTCGAAAGTCGGGACTAGGGTACCAACCTAGCTTGCTTTCTCCAGCTTAGGCCCGGTGGGCGTGTCCTGGACAGTCCAGCCCTGCTTGCTGATTTCCACGCGCAGCTCGTCCGCTCGTTTCCAGTCCTTGGCTGCGCGGGCCCGCTCGCGCGCTTTAGCTAGCTCGCTAATGGCGGAAGGGACTTTTTCCTTTTTCTGGGTGAAATCTATTACCTTGAATATCCTGTCGGCGCGCTTTAGGAAGTCCAGGGCCTTCTTCGCGTCCTGTTTCCCAATGTTTCCGTCGGCGTTCAGTGCGTTCAGCTTGTGCGCAAGGTCGTGCAGGACTGAAAGCGCCAATGGCGTGTTGAAATCGTCATCCATTGCCGCAGTAAAATCCGCGTCTGCCTTGTTAACTGCATCAGCTGCGTTAGGGTTGGAATCCTTTCCCTTGGTTGCTTGTAGGGATGCCGTAAGCCTGTTGAGCGTTTCGACGGTCTTCTTTGCCTGGTCAATGGACTTTTGGTCAAAGTCAATCGCGCTCCGGTAATGCGATGAGAAAGCCCAGATGCGTAATGTTCCCGGCGATTCCTTCTTAAGAAGGTCGGCCGCGGTGATGAAGTTGCCTTTGGACTTGGCCATCTTCTCGCCGTTGATTGTTACCAGTCCTGTGTGGAAGAAATATTTCGCTTGGGGTTTTCCCTGCATTGCTACGGATTGGGCGATTTCGCACTCGTGATGCGGGACCTTGTTGTCCATGCCTCCTGCCTTGATGTCAAACTCCTTCCCGAAGTAGTGCTCGCTCATTACGATGCACTCGGTGTGCCAGCCAGGCATTCCTTCGCCCCACGGAGAGTTCCACTTGTAGGCGTGTTCTGGCCGGTGGGCTTTCCATAGCACGAAGTCGAAGTGGTTGCGCTTGTTCGTGTCTTCCTCGGTGTGCCCGCCTGCGCCCACCTTTAGCTGGTCAACGGACATGCCTGACAGCTTTCCGTACCTTTTTCCGAGCTTTGCCACGTCAAAGTAGACGTTCCCGCCGGCCTCGTAGGCGTAACCTTTTTTCAATAGTTCATGGATGTACTTTATCATCTGCGGGACAAACTTGGTTGCGCGTGGGGACTCGTCCGGCCTCTCGATCTTGAGATTGTCGCTGCATTTGAAGTAATCGTCAATGTACTTCTGCGTCAGCTGGTCAGCAGTCAGGTTTTCGCGTTTCATCCCCTTCTTTATCTTGTCCTCGCCAGAATCCGTTTCTTCCTCAGTCATATGCCCGAAGTCGGTGATGTTTCTGACTAGAGTAACCTTGTAACCCTTCCAGTATTGCAGGTATTCGCGTATGGCGTCCCAGCGCATGTACGTAGACGCGTGCCCTATGTGCATAGGCCCGTACACTGTCAATCCGCAGGTGTATATGCTGACCTTGCCAGCGTGCAGCGGCTCGAAACGCCGCTTCTTTTTCTCGTAAGAGTCATACACCACCAGTGCCATAATATCATACATCCCTAACGTTTTCTTTGGGATATGCAGAAAGCAAAGCTTTCTGACGTCTCAGGAAACTTTGTTTCCTGCAGATAGCTTACCACCTTCTTTCTGAAAAGAAAGTGGCAGAGTGGGAGGGGAGATTTGAACTCCCGTGATCCGCTCGCCGCTCCTCCAATTAAGGGAGGCATAGGAACCGTAGGTTCCATCTGCAGGCGGATGCATGACCACTTTGCTACTCCCACGTGGCACCAACGCTAACGTTGAGGATGGAGTGTTATTAAGCGTTTCACCACAGGCCGCGCTAGCTAAAACTAGTTGATCAACAGCAAAGTAAACCAGCAGCCATTGTCCTGTTTTGGGCGCAAACATTTAAATACCCGGCGGGAAGCAATTACGCGCTATTGTTGGAGGTAAGCCCATGAAATCAGTATTTGGCGACGAAAAAGATGAGGACGACGAGCGCCAGCCTTGGGAGGACGACGACTCGGAGCCCGAAGAGGAAGATGAAGATCAGGAAGACACCGAGTGACTGGTTCGTCAATCACTTGATAATCGGCACGCGTCGTTCTAGTTTTACGTCCATCGCCGCACAAACGGGCCTACTTTTATAAAGCCAGAATAGATGCTCCTCCACCAAGAGGTGACGACATGGCAGATGGATCAACTGGCAGTCAGGGTTCTGGCGGTTCTGGTCAAAGCTCCGGCGGGCAAGGTTCCAATGCAGGTGCGAGTACGCCTTGCTGCCCGCCCAACCAGCCTTACTGCGACCACGCTTAGTCAAGATCCCGCCGAGGGCGGGCCAGAGCGAGGCGCTCACCCAAAAACCATTTTAACCTCAATTGGTTCTGCAGCTTCATGGAGCAGTTTTTGGCGGCTGACGAGGACGTCAAGGAAGACGGACAGGTAGACGTTGACTTCTTTGGCAGGCCAGTCATACTCACGCGCAAGGGCGGAAAAATCTACGCCTACGTCAACGTCTGCACCCACACAGGAGGTCCAGTGAAGCGCGATGGCGGGTGTTTCAAGTGTACTTGGCATGGCTCCACTTTTGACGTTGAAAGCGGCAAGGCGCTGACGCTCCCGGCAGAAATCGGATCAAAGCTGACATCTATACCAGTCAAGGTCAAGGACGGGAAAATCTACTACGTCTACCCATGACATTTCACGCTTATGGCAAAAGACCCTGTCTGCGGAATGAACGTTCCGGATGATGCGCCGTTACGCGCGAAGCAGGATGGTGTGGAATACCTGTTTTGCAGCCAGACTTGCCTCAAGGAATTCACGCAACCGGCCCGGCAGGCGCGGCGCGTCCTCATTCTTGCGGTGTTCAGCCTCTCGCTGGGCGCGTTCACTGCGTTCTTCGAGTACGTGTCGCCTGCTAGCGGTCTGCCGATAACCAACGAGATGCTCCTGTTTCTTCTGGCGACGCCGGTGCAATTCGGCGCCGGCTGGCTCTTTTATAGAGGGAGCATCGATGCTCTCAAGGCGCGGCGCGCCAACATGGACCTGCTGATAGCCATAGGGACGAGTGCAGCTTGGCTGTACAGCACGCTCTTCACTTTCCAGGGAATCTTGTGGGGGTTTTTCCTGCCGTCGCTCGGTATGGGGACGCAGGTGTTTTTCACTGAATCGGGGCTCATCATCGGCTTTATACTTGCAGGCAAGTACGGCGAACATCTCGTCAAGGGGCGCGCAACCCGGGCGATCACCAAGCTGATGGACTTGCGGCCTAAGCAGGCTTTAGTGGTCAAGGGCGGGCGCGAGCAGCCCGTTCCAGTTGACGAGCTGCGAGTAGGCGACATTGTGGTGGTGAAGCCAGGAGAGCGCGTGCCTGCAGATGGCATCGT
>JACOVT010000024.1 GCA_016177165.1 Microcaldota archaeon | reverse complement strand
CAAGCCCCACAACCCCCAACAGGCTCCAAGACAACCCTAGAACAAGGAAACAAACCCCTATTCATCACCAAACGCCAACCAACAGCAACACTCACCCACGCCGACGCCCTCATACTAAACAACCCCACCACAACCCAAACACAATCATGGCGCGACACACCCACAAGCGGAAGCAAAGGAACCTACACACTCACACCAACCTTCAACCTCAACGACAACCCCAACATCGACCAAATCACCCTCACCAGCTACTTCGAATACTCCACAAACGACAAGAGCATCCTACTCGAAGCATACAACCACAAACTAGCCAAGTGGACAACCTCACCCTACAAAGCCACCCCCTTCACCGGAAGATACCCAACATGGCGCCTCTGCCCCGAAAAACACTGCGAACTCCAAGCCAACCCCGCAGAATACATCAACCCAAACAACAACTCCATAACATTCAAAATCACCGAAACCGACCCCTACAACAACCCCACAACACGAGCAACAATCGACTACCGAAGCTCAACCATCACACTCAAAACCACCACTACAAAAGGAACACTCATCGCACTAACAACCCCCCTCAACCTGCAGGGCACAGAGCGCGTGTATGTAAAAGTCCGCGACCACACCACCGGCGCGTTCCTCGAGCAAACAATCTGGCAAAAACAACAAAACAACACCCCAACCCCACCACTCACGCCACCCACCGGTGGTGCTTCCTACCCCTTTAATGGCGCGCCATTCAACCCCACCAGCGGGGCTAGCGACCCAAACACGGGTGGCAATTCCAGGTCAGGCGGTGCACCGCCAGCAATAGCAACAAGCACCAGCCCCGATTCCCCCATCCCTTCAGGCGTTCCCTTCAACCCCGCCGCAGCAGCCACAGCCACCACCCTCGCCTCCGCCGGCGCCATCTTTCTAGCCCTACGCAACCCCCAAGTCACGAGCAAAATTTTCCACCACCGCGTTACAGCGCCTCACCACGCTCTCAAGCAACGAGAGCGCCACGGCCCGCGCCAATTGGATCCAACAAACCCACGGAACAGACTTCCTCAACCGCCTCCTCACAACCAACCCGAACGCCCTCAACGACCCCCGAATAGGCACGATCAAGCCATTCCACGAACTACCACCACCAAAAGTGTTCCCAAACCCAGCCGACATTGAAAGAATGCGCGCCTACTCCCAATGGAAACAAAGCGGCAGCACAATCGTCCGCCACGACAATGGAACCCAACAACCACGATACTACGACACGCTTTTGCTAAAGAACGGCATAGCATCACTAGGACAACAAGAGTCAAACACCGCACGCCTGACACTCGACACCACAAAAGTACCCGACCCATTCAGCCTACGCGGAACCTACTTCTCAGACACGAGTGGAACCCCCGGCGCCCTCTACTTTAACAAAAACACCACGCCAGAAATCACCGACAAGAATGGAAAACTCTCACTCGACAAGCTAGCGCTCTCATCCAGCCTCGCGCTAGCCAAGCTAGACACACAAACAACCAAAACACTAGACGAGTACAGGCTCTACCTCGAAACCCAACCCGAACAAGAACAACCACCAACCAAGACAAACCGCTCCCCATACGCAAACTACCCAGACCAAAACCATGAACGCTACCCCCACGCCACCTACCCAGACCAAGCCACCACACCCGCAGGCACCAACACCAACCCAGACTTTATCTACATGAACGGAACATTCATCCCGACAGTAAACGGCCCTGGAGGACGCTACCCAATAACCGCGAAACCAGCCGAGCTAGCCCAACTATACCAAGACGGGCAAATCCCAAAGAAAGCATTCGACAATGCCATGGCATCAAAGTTTCAAGCACGCGAATACGCGCTCAGCGTTTACGCGCGAGAGAGCATGGGCGGCTCATACACCAGCAGCATACTACAAGACAACTACCTAATGAACGAGATAGACACGCCACAAGTACAGTACGAGTACGCGCTCGCCGTATCAAGCGGCGACAAAGGCGCCCAAGCCCACCTAAAAAGCGTCATCGACGGCAACCCAGCCTCAGTCTTCTTCCACACGTTAGGCAACATCGACCTAGGCCTATTCTCAACAACATACCGCCTCGGCTACGAGCTCGCAGCCGACCCAACCCCCACGAGAGCGGTCGTCCTCGGAATCGCGGTCGCCCCAGTCCCAAAACCAGTCAACACCCTCATCTCACGCATATTCACCGGCACAAAGAACCTCTTTGGCGCGGCAAAAGGCACCCTAGGCAGCCTGCTTGAACGCGCTCCCGGCAGGACATACATGACCAAACTCTTCCACACGCCGACCACCCGGGAACAACTAACCAGCACTAGAAGCGTGATAAGACCAATCACGACAGCAGTAACAGAAACAATCCCAAAAACGTGGACACCAAATGAACAAAACGTAATAAGGCAACCAGGAGAGATTATAGGTAAGTCTGCTGTTAAAGAATCACCGGGTTTTAGAGGACACCTTGAAGAAGTACGCCAAGGTGGACTAACCAGATTTGAAGAGGTTGGAAAAAGGACTGGCTGGACA
>JACOVT010000005.1 GCA_016177165.1 Microcaldota archaeon | reverse complement strand
TTTTAGTATCGGCTTTATCACTTTTGGCAACGTAAACAAAGCAACGAACAAGAGTAAGAAGATAATCACAAAATGGATAGAGAATGGTTCGCGCGTGAATATCAACGCGCTCAAGGCAGATGCCGTGAATAAGTTTGTGACAAATGTTATCTTTAGCACGCGCTTGCCGAAGTTGGTGTCTGCTAGTTTGGTTTCAACAAGTGAAACGAAAACTACCGCAACGCTAGTTTCTGATAGGGCTGTTGCAACCAAAAGGCTAGCAAAAGTGTCCCACTTCAGTAAAAGGCTGCTGAACAAGAATGTAACTATAAACGGAAGCGCGAAAGATAGAATGGATATTACAAGTATCTTTACATTCTCACCTTTCACGGCATTACGAACGGTGGTTGTACGTGACTGGGCCCCGGCAAGGAACACTAGAGCTAATGAGCCAAACGAGGCCAAAAAAGCCACGCCACCATGATTAGAAGTGTTTACGTTCAGTCCAAAAACAGCAAGCACCGATACTAGTATAACGCCTAGGATAATTTCAAAGACACCCGATGGGAGCTTTGCCCTGGTTGGCGTTAGGCTGGCAATAAAGGCCAGTAGGATAAACACTACGAAAAGCCAGTCGATCATACCGGTTTCAATGTACATGGGCTTTATATAGTGCGAGTTGCATTAATCTTTTGGTGCGGGGGTGAATACCCCTGATTTGGATGATGGGTGGACAACACCGCACCGCACAATAACATTAACAGCTTCATGAAAAAGAATCAGCTCATGATAACAGAAACGCTGAAAGCAGGAACCCTTATCCAAGCCCATGCAAAGCGCGGCGAGGAGTTCAAAGCCGAAATTGAAGGCAACCACTTGGTTGTTTGGTTGACCGAACCACCCGAGAACGGCCGGGCAAACCGGGAGCTCGTTACAAAGCTCTCCAAAATGCTGGACGCGCGCGTGCTGATTCTTAGAGGGACACGTTCCCGCAGGAAGCTGTTGAAGATAGGATAGCCAGAACAGTCAGCATGTCATGCTAGCAAAAGAACGGCTCGGGCGCCTCGAACGAGTTTTGGGGCAACTCGCGCTGGAAGACAGGAAAATCATAGTCGAGGGAAAACACGACCGCGACGCCCTCCGCGAGCTCGGGGTGACTAACATAGTCACCATCGAACGCGTGGGCACGCGCATCGCCGAAACTCTCGACAAGGACGCAATCGTGCTGACTGATTTTGACCGAAAAGGAAGACAGCTCGCAGAACGCCTGAGGGAAACCCTCAACGGATCTGGGCTAAATGCCGACATGGATTACCGAAGGGAAATCAAGAGGTATTCCGGCATCACGGCTATAGAAGAGCTGCCGTCAAGAATGGAACAGATAAGGAAAGAGATCAGAGAAAGGTGATAAAATGGGAAAGACTTACATTGACACAGTAAAATACGTAGTCAATGCGACAATAGAGATAGATGGAGTAGTTGAAAAACCAGACGTGGTAGGCGCTCTTTTTGGACAGACCGAAGGACTCCTGGGCGACGAGCTGGACCTGCGCGAGCTGCAAAAGAGCGGCCGCATAGGGCGCATCGAAGTAGACCTCAAGATAAGAAACGGAAAAACGCTGGGTGAGGTGTTCCTCCCCTCATCGCTGGACCGCGTGGAGACCGCGATACTAGCGGCCGCGCTCGAGACCGTCGACAGAGTTGGACCGTGCGAGGCAAACGTCAAGGTATTGAAGATAGAGGACACGCGCACGGCCAAACGGGCACAAGTGGTCAACCGCGCCAAGAACATATTAAGGAGCATGATCACCGACACGACCCCGGAAAGCAAGGAACTCTCCGAGCTGGTCAGGGACGAGGTAAAGGTGGCAGAGGTGAAGGAATTCGGGCGCTCCCACCTGGCGTGCGGCCCGAACATAGAGGAAGCCGACCACCTGATCGTCGTCGAAGGGAGAGCGGACGTGATAACCCTCCTAAAGTGCGACATACGCAACGTGATTGCAATGCAGGGCAAGAACGTGCCACCCGAAATAGTGGAGCTGAGCAAGCAGAAGACAATAACTGCATTCGTTGACGGCGACCGCGGCGGCGATCTCGCGGCCAGACAGCTGGCCGAAGTTGCAGAAGTGGACTTCATCGCCAAGGCTCCCGACGGAAAAGAGGTCGAGGAACTAACAAAGAAGGAGATAATCAAGTGCCTGCGGTCAAAGATGCCGTTCGACGAGTTCATATCAAGAACATTCGGACGCGGGGCTCCACAACAACAGCCCCAACAGGAGAGAATGCCGGCACCAGTTGAACAGGAACGGCCCCAGCAAGTGATACATGCGCCTCCCGAACCCCAACGGCAGGAGAGACCACCGCAGCAGAGGCGCAGGGACTATGGCGAAGTCGTCGTGCAGGAGCCGGTCACAGCCGGCGCACCGGCAGAAGACGACAGGCGCTACGAGGACCCGATCAACTCGCTCAAGGGAACGCTCAAGGCCGTACTCCTCAACCAGTCTGGAGAAAGGGTGATGGAAACAGACGTCCGCAACCTGCTGCGCGAGATGCGCGAACAGCAGAACGTGGATGGCGTGGTGTTTGACGGCATCGTGACGCAACGCCTCGTCGACGTCGCAGCGGAAAAAGGGATAAAAACGGTCGTCGGCGTCAAGCAGGGGAGGATTGCCAACCCCGGCAGCGTGCGCGTGCTCACGCTAGAGTAACACAAAACCATGTGGCGTCCCTACCTTCCGGGACGCCTTTTTGAACGGGCCCCTATGTCTTCTTCTACCGGAAGGATGAGCCCCCCGTACTTGTACACCATAGTGCCGAACAACAGCACGACAACCCAAAAGAGTATCCCGGCTAGCGGGACCAGAAGCAGCCCCAACTGGGTATTCGCATCATTCGGCTTCAGCGTCTGCTGGACTATAAAGCCGTTAAGGTCGAGCTGGGCTTGCACAGGAACCTTGCCCTCGTTGACAGTGGTGAGCGTGTCCACGACCACCCCCACCTTGTAGACGTTGTCCAAAACCATGAGCGCGCTGCCCAGCATCACCAGCATGCCGATCAGCTTGAGCATGTGGAGCCTCGCGCCGCCTATCTTGAGTATGACCACCCTGTGCACGAGTGATTTAAATCACGCATGACATAAAAACCCTTTGGAGGGTCTGTAGTCCAGAAGCTTTTTCCACCATGAAGGCACGATCGTTGTCTGCGGCGAACAACAGTTCGCCGAGGCCTCAACGAAGCTCTGCTTCGTTGCAGGTCGTGCCTGTGTCGAGAAAAACCTTGGAAAAACTGGACAATGGTTAAGACGCCACACTTACAGAGCCTTTTCCGCTATGAAGGTCTGATCGTTGTCAGAC
>JACOVT010000017.1 GCA_016177165.1 Microcaldota archaeon | reverse complement strand
TCCCGGAGAAGGTCACGATAAACATAAAGGTCGAGGACCCCCGCAAGAGCAAGGAAGAACAAGTATCGGCGATATTCGAGGTCAGCCCGCCGGGGCTGCTGCTCGGGCCTTTTGAGCAGGAGGGCACGATTGTTTTCCTTGCCAATGGCCCGCTTACAGCCAATGACTTCTCGCTCAAGATGAAGGTGGAAAGGACGTTGAGCGAGAGCCTTTCCATCCAGTCCATAGTGAGATTTCTCACCCAGAACCCCGTGTATGGCGCCGCGCTCGCTGCGCTTGTTGTCTTGATGATCGTGTTCCGCAAGCAGGTGTTCGGGGCGCTGAGCGAGATAGCCGGCGAGGAAGACATACAGCCGCCCAAGCGAGAGGTCTAGCCGCGAATCGCTTTGGCTAGCTTTACAGGTAGCTCGTCTAATTTGTTTTCTATACGGCCCGCAATCTTGTCCGGCAGCTCGTCAAGCTTGTTGTTAACTCCCGCCAGTCCCTCGCTAACTCCCCACCAGTCCCCGCTTCATACCCGCCAGGAAGTCTACTCCTTTTGAGAATTGGCCCACCAAGAGCTCTTGAGACGAGCGCATTGCCTTTGGCACGTCTGTTTCCTGACGTAAAAGCTTTAAAGCCCGGACTCCAAAACAAACTCATGCAGCGCGAGACCAGAACGGGTTGTTTCAAGTGGCCGAAGACCCAACACCCACCGTCAAGGCTGGCCTGGTCTCTCACTCGCTCGTGAAGCTGCTGGACCACTACCTGACCGTAAAGCAAAAACTTGTCGTTTCCGCGCTGCATTGCTTTGATGGTAAGGGCCGCACCTTCACGTCCCTAGTCTCATTGACTTCAGAGCGCTGCGGCGTGAGCGAGCCCACCACGCGACGCACCCTTCAACTGATGCGCCGCACCGGCATCATAGAGAAGCGTGGCCGCTACGTGAAGCTGTCAGGCATTGGTGAAGAGGTGTCGCGGGCGCTCTGCGGAGATTCAAATGATTCTCCGAGGTCTCGACAGGGCGGAGCTTCGCCGCAGATCGCTGAAAGAGGCGGCCAAGTGCAACCAGGCATGCATGAAAACTTTAAATAGCGCGCCCGGATTAGCTCTCCGATACCAGTGATCCTTGACGCCAACGAGAAAAGGGTGCTGCTGCAGCTGCGAAACGGTGGGAAAGACTCTGCGGAGCTTTCGGCAGCCGCGGGAATGGACATGGCAAGCGTGGAGCGGTCGCTTTCCCGATTGGCGGACAAGAAACTCGTCACAATCACAGAGGAAACGACGCCCGAGGTAAGGCTGGGGGGCGAGGGAAGGCGGTACCTGCGCGAAGGCCTGCCTGAAAGGAAAGCCCTTGCGCTGCTTTCCTCAAGGAAGCTGGGCATTGGTGAAGTCGAGAAGCGTATGGGAAAACAGCAGGCCCAGATCGCCTTGTCGTGGCTGACGCGGCTCGGAGTGCTTGACATAAGGAGCGGCATGGTGGAGCTCAGCGAGGCGGCAAACAAGTACATCAAGGAGGAGCTGCCGCAGGAGCGTGTGCTCCAGCTGCTGGGTGAGGGACGACAGGTTCCGCAGGAACTCCGTCCTGCACTGGAGCAACTGTTGAAGAGGGGAAGCGTTGCTGAAAGGCGCGAAACCAAGAAAAGGAGGGCCGAGCTCACCGATGCCGGTAAACGAGAGGTCGCGCGCGGCATAACAGTTGAGGAAGAGGTATCCGGACTGACGCCCGAGCTGATAGCGTCGCGCAAGTGGCGTGGCGTCAAGCTGCGGGAGTACGATGTAGAAGCGCCCGTGGAAAGGTCGTGGCCCGCGCGACGACATTTCCTAATGCAGGCAGCCGATTACTGCAGGGACGTGTGGGTGAGTCTAGGCTTCACCGAGATGACCGGCCCGCTCATCGATTCCGCGTTTTGGAACATGGACGCCCTGTTCATACCGCAAGACCACCCGGCAAGGGAAATGCAGGACACGCTCTACATAAAAGGCGAGGCAAGCTTGCCGGAACGCCGCGTTGTCGAGGCAGTCAGGAAAGCACACGAAAAGGGAGTTGACGGGAGCCGCGGCTGGGGTTACAAGTGGAGCGAGCAAGAGTCCCGACGAGTCATGCTGCGCCCCCACACCACTAGCCTAAGCGCCCGGATGCTCTACCAGCTAGGCAAGACACACTGGAAACGAGAGCAAGGCGCGCGCAAGTACTTCGCGATCGGGCGCGCGTTCCGCAACGAGGTCGTTGACTGGAAGCACGGCTTCGAGTTCAACCAGACCGAGGGAATCGTGGTCGGCGAGGGTGTCACGTTCCGCAACCATGTCCACTTAATGAAGGAGTTTTACAGGCGCATGGGCTTTGGTCAGGCGCGCTTCCGACCGGCTTATTACCCTTACACCGAGATGAGCCTCGGGATTGAAGTGTTCCACCCGGTCCACAAGAAGTGGGTCGAACTGGGAGGCTCGGGCATATTCCGCCCGGAAGTAGTCGAGCCGCTGCTGGGCGAACCAGTCCCGGTTCTGGCGTGGGGCCCGGGCTTCGACCGCATGGTAATGTCATACTACAACATAAACAACTTCGGGGACCTCTACAAGAGCGACTTGGCGCAAGTGCGCAACGCGAAAGAATGGCTAATGGTTGATTGATCATGCCCACCATTGAACTGGACAAGCGGCTCCTGCTGGAACACGCAGGCAGGAAATTGCCAGACGCGACTCTCAGGGAGCGCATCCCAATGATCGGGACGTTCCTCGAGGGAGTCGACCAGAAACGCGTGCGCGTGGAGGTTTTCGTCAACCGCCCGGACATGCTTTCGGAAGAGGGCTTTGGCCGTTCACTATCCTCTTTCTTGGGAATCCGCACGGGGCTTTGCGAGTACCGCGCGCTGAAGAGCAGCTACGAGTGCATTGTCGACCCTTCGGTCAAAAGCACGGACAGGCCCCTAACTGCACTGGCCGTGCTGAAAGGACTGCGCTTCGACGCCACATCGCTAGAGTCAGCAATACAATTGCAGGAAAAGCTCGCAGTGACTCACGGCCGTAAGCGGAAAAAAGCCGGCATGGGCATCTACGACATGTCATCGCTGAGCTGGCCGCTCAAATACACAACCGTGCCGCGGACCGCCCGGTTCACGCCCATGGACCTCGGCAGGGAGGTCACGGTGGGCGAAGCGTTGAAACAAAGCCAAAAAGGCAGGGAGTACGGCCATCTGGTCGAGCGGTTCGAACGCCTGCCGGCATTTACCGACGCGACAGGAAAGATACTGTCAGTCCTTCCGGTAACGCAGGACGCCTCCACCATTGTCTCCACAAAAACCCGCGACATGATGGTGGAAGTGTCAGGAAACGATTGGGGAACGGTCTCGAAGATGCTCAACATACTCGCCGCGAATTGGAGCGAGCGCGGCGCGACCATCCATTCTGTCATGGTCAGGCAAGCCGGCAAGACCCTCTTGACGCCAGAGCTGAAGACAGAACTGTTCCGACTGGACGTTGATTACTGCAACAAGCTGCTGGGCCTCGGCCTCTCGCCTACCGAGATTACGAGACTGTTAGCTAGAATGGGCCACAAGGCAGTGGCGAACGGCAAGAGGCTGGATGTTACCGTCCCTTGCTACAGGACCGACATACTACACCCGATCGACTTGGTCGAAGAGGTGGCGATCGCGTATGGCTACGAGAACTTCGTCCCTGCCCCGTTGGAGAGCCACGGCAGCGGGACGCTATCAAGGCAATCGTCGCTGGAGCGGAAACTGGCCGCCCTCTGCACGGGAATGGGGTTTCAAGAAGTGATCACTCTTCACCTGTCGAACCGCAAGACGCTCTTGGATGGCGTGCTGCTGCCTCCCACGCGGCTCGTGGAGACGCTCAACTCGGTCAACAGCGAGTATGACGTCTGCCGCAATGCGCTGACGCCCGTTCTTCTCCACCTGCTTTCCGAGAACAAGCATCACGAGTACCCGCAGCGCGTGTTCGAGATCGGTGAGGTGTTCCACCCGAGGGACCCGGTGCACGAAGAGGTCAGGCTGGCGCTAGTGTCGGCGCACAAGAACGCAGGGTTCAGCGAGGCCCGGTCGGCAGCCGAGGCGCTCCTACTGTCACTAGGGCTCGCCCCATCGGCGAAGGCTTTCAGCCACCCTACCTTCACTGCAGGGCGGTGCGCCAAGCTGTACGCAAATGATGCTGAAGTAGGCATTTTGGGAGAAGTCCACCCAAAGGTGCTCAACAACTTCGAGCTGGAAATGCCCATTACTTGCATTGAGATTAGCGCAGAACGCCTGCTCCGACTGGTGGGCTAGGCCCAAACCAGAACCGTAAGAAGCAAGCCTATAATGAAAAGGAGCACCCTGTTGACCATCCCGATGTTGAGCAGCAAGGAGGCTCCTATTATGATGAAGCCCGACAGCCAGAACACCCATTCCAGCGCCGAAAGTTTTCTCAGGACGCTTTTCAGGTCAGCCATACACGTTCAACCCGCTCATCTTGGAAACCACCGAGGATATTTCTTTTTCCCTTACTTCCTCGGCAGCCTTGAGGCAATGCTTCACGTCACCTACTCCGAGGAACGATAACTCTTCCTCGTCAAGCCCGAACTGGGCAGCAAGGCACGCCGCCCGCGCGGGTGTTTGTTGCGCCAGCTCGAAGAGGAGCGGGAGGTAATCTTTTGCCTTTCCTGAAGATGCGTGGCATTGCTTCCCTATCTTGGAAAGCAGCGATTCGCGCGCATTGAATTCAGCACTCTTGGCACGCAGCGACTGAGGGAAAGAGTACTTGACAAACCCGCTACCTGAATGTTTGTCTGTAGAGACTCCGGCCATCAAGTCGGTCGCATAACGCCATAACTCAAAGTTCTGCCGTCGCAGGACGCGTGAGAGGAAAATGTCAACGCGCGACAACTTCTGAAACGCGTTGTACCTGTCCGTCGCGTTAATGTAGTCTTTTGGGAGGTTTTCTTCAAGCCAGCGGAGCACGAACGATGGTTCCTCGTGCAGCTCTTGAATGGCGCCCAGCGATTCCTTAAAGCTGCGCGACTTCAGCACCGTCCTGACCACGTCGAATATGTTGGCCTCGCGGTCTCGCCTTGAAAGAATGAGTTCCCCTGAAAGCTCTTGCTTTCCTTGGGCGAGCAACTGCAAGTCGTTCAGGGCGCAGCGCACGTCGCCCGCGGCATTCTTGGCTATGGCAAGCAATGCTGCCGGGTCTGCCTTGACGTTTTCTTTGTCAACTACCTTGAGTAGCAGCTTTGCGCACACCATGGGGTGTACGCGTTTGACGTTGACGAGCTCACAGGCAGCGCGGATGCCGGCGAGCTTCTTGTCCCATGCGTCATTTGCAGTGAGGACTATGGGGCAGGCGTTCTCCTCCAGCACCCTCACTATCGAGGCAGCGCCGCCCCTGTCTTGCGAAAAAAGGCCATCGACCTCGTCAAACACGATCATCCGCCTTTTGCCGAACAGCGAGCCGGCCGAAGCCGCAACACCGGCGGTCCTGTCAAGCGTTGCCGCATCGCGCGTGTCGCTCGCGTTGAGCTCGAAGCATTCCCACCCGAAGTCGTTCGCAAGGCAGCGAGCCATCGAAGTCTTGCCAACGCCAGCAGGCCCTGCCATCAGGACCGGCCGCGGGCGCTCGCCGCGCTCCCATGATTCGCCCCACGCGCGCAGCTTTTCAACAGCGTCGCCGTGCCCTATGATGTCTGCGAGGCGCGTGGGCGCGTGCTTCATGGTCCACATTTGATCAGGCTTTTATGCACGCGCGGCAAAATAAAGGCATGCCTTCAGGCGATGCCATAATATTCTCAATAATCGGGTTTGCGTTCGCCCAGTTCTTCACCAACCTCGGCGTGCAGGCATCACTGGGCGGATTCAAGATCCACCACATGTTCGTAGGACTTGTCATGATGGTGGCCGCCTTTGCCACAAAAAGGAAGAAACCGTTTTACTTCGGCTTCGGCATCGCCGTGAACGACTTTCTGATCCACTGGTTTGCGGGCGACTTTGCCCCAAAGATCTGACGGTGAGTGAATGAAGATAGGATTGGTGGGCAAACCGTCAAGCGGCAAGAGCACCTTCTTCTCGGCAGCCACATTATTGGACGTGCCCATATCACCGCGCCCGTTCACCACAATAAGGCCAAACGTGGGGACGGCGTTCGCGCGCGTCGATTGCGCCTGCCGCAACGCAGGAGTCTCCTGCGAACCTAAGCAGGGAAAATGCGTTGAAGGGAAACGTTTCGTGCCATTCACGCTCATAGACGTCGCCGGGTTGATTCCCGGATCGCACGAGGGACGCGGGTTAGGCAACCAGTTCCTCAACGACCTGATGGAAGCCGAAGGATTCCTGCACGTGGTGGACGCATCGGGCCTCACCGACGAGTTCGGCAACCCCACCAGCAAACATGATCCTTCAAAAGACGTCTCCTTCCTTGAGGAGGAACTGGACTCTTGGATACGCGGCATACTTGAGAAGAACTGGAAAAACGTGGACCGGAAAACAAAGCAAGGTTTCCCGCCGTGGGAGGCGGTGTCCGAGGCGGTCGCTGGGCTGGGCCTCAAGCCCCCTTCTCTTAAGGCGGCCGTTGATAGAGCAGGCAGCGACTTGGGGCGGCTCGCGAAAGAGATACGCCTGCTCAAACCCTCACTGGTAGTGGCAAACAAGTGCGACCTACCGCAAGCGAGGGGCAACCTCCCACTGCTTTTGGGCGGCGTTCCTGCCAGCGCCGATTCTGAGCTGGCGCTCAGGAAAGCCGACAAGGCCGGACTGATCCGTTATGTTCCGGGCGATGCTTCTTTCGAGGAGAAGAATGCTAGCGGGCAGCAGAAGGCCGCGCTCGAGCACATCAGGAAGAACGTGCTGGAATCCTTTAATGGGACTGGCGTACAGCAGGCCATCGACCGCCTCGTGCTTGAAAAACTAGGCTACATTCCGGTTTTTCCAGTGGTTGATGAGAAAAGGCTGGCCGACGGCGAAGGCCGGATCTTGCCTGACTGCTTCCTGTTAAAGAAGGGCTCGACGCCGCTTGAGCTGGCCTTCAAAATACACGAGGACATCGGAAAGGGCTTCATCGCCAGCTTGGACGCCCGGACCGGGCGAAAAACCGCGAAAGACTTGCCGCTCGATGCAGGTGCAGTCGTCAAGATAATCGCCAAGAAATAGCCTACCACTTTCTGGAAAACTTGAACCATGCCAAGCCCGACAGTGCGACCACTGCGAGCGCGGCTGCTGCCGCGACCGCAACGCCCTCAAAGCCGCCGGCTGCGGCTGCAACCGCCTGTCCTGATACCGAAGAACCTTCCAATGCCGAGCTTGCGGGGCTGGTAGGTGAAGAAACTGGCTGGGCTTGCTCGGTAGCGGAAGAGACCGGTGGCTGTTCGGCAGCGCTTGCCGGTGGCGGGGTTGTTTCTGCTGCCGCGCTGCTTTCCTGTGATGTTGTTGATGCGGGCGTCTGTGCAGCGGTTGCAGCTCCTCCTGCCGAGGCGGCGCTTATCGTCACCCAGCTTAGCTGCGGTGCAGGCGCCGGCTTTGGAATGGCGCGCCAAGAGAACGACGGCTGGTCGAACGTCACTCCTGCGATCCTTTTTTGCACCATGTAGCCGAACGTCTTCTTTTCGCCGGGCGCCAGCGTGAACACCCATTCAACGACCGGGTCAGCCTCGACAATAGTCGGGTCGGTGCTGAAGTTGACTTCGCTCGTGTTCGAGGCGAGATCCTTTGGAATTGTTGCGGTTGTGTTTGCCTCGATGCTATCCGACGTCGGGTTTGTTGCCTCGAGCGAGACGTTCGTGGACTCGTTTGTGAGCAAGACGAACATCTGAATGGACGGCTCGCTGGCAGGCGCCATACCTCCGGTGATCTTCAATTCGAAAGTTGTCTCATTCAAGACGATCAAGGCATCCGACGCCGAAGTCGCGCGCAGGCTGAGCGTGTACTTGCCCGGGCTAGCAAACAGCGGTTCAACCGGTATGGTGACGTTTTGCGTCTCGTTCGTCGGGCCGACCAGGACGGATTCGGTGGAGAAGTAGAGGCCGCTGCCGTTCTCGAGCACGTCAAGCCATGCCGTGAAATTGACCGAAGGCGTGTTGCTCTTGTATGAGACGATTATCGAGTTGGCGTTCACGGTCACGTTTTCCAGCGATATCGCTATCATGGGATTGGTGTTTTCAGTCTTGGTGTCGTTGCCGTCCCCGCTCGTGTCCCTATCAACAGTTTGGGCTGGCGAGCCCCCGAAACTGGACAACCCAACGGTCATGTTTTTACTTGTCCAGTTTCCCCACAACATGTTGATGCTTCCGGAGTAAAGCCCCTTGTCTAGTGAGAGGTAGGAGTTTACT
>JACOVT010000016.1 GCA_016177165.1 Microcaldota archaeon | reverse complement strand
GTTGAGCACTGGGGCTGACACCTGCCCACTGCCAGAACGTGAAAACCCCGTTCACGGGGAGTAAGCGCTGGAGAAGGGCGTGCCTAACACTGAGGCTCTTAAGGTAAGCATTAGTTGCCTTAACAAAACCTGACTATATGCTGGAAAATCTGAGTATCCCAAGATACCAGCACTTAAACAACAAATGATTGACAAGAGTGCGGTGAAAATTCAGTGGGTGCAGACAATCAGCAGGAAAGGCTAAATGCCGAGTGGATTACTGGTTTCGTCGATGGCGAAGGATGCTTCTACGTTGGAATAAACCGCGTTGAAAAGGCCAGATTGGGCTGGCAAGTACTGCCAGAGTTTCGGGTGGTTCAGCACAAGAGAGATGAGCAGATCCTTGAAAGGATGTGTTCTTACTTTGGGTTTGGCAGCGTTGAAGTAAACCATGGCGACAGGAAGGAGTTTAGGGTAAGGGGACTGGATAACCTCAACAAATTAGTTGAGTTTTTTACAGAACACCCACTGCACACCAAGAAAAGAATGGACTTTAAACTGTTCAGCCAAGTTATCGACAAAATAAACCGCAAGGAGCATCTCACCAAGGACGGAATGAAAGAAATAGCTGAGATTGCCTCGCGGATGAATATGAAAGTAATTCCTCGGTTTCTAGAATCCTCAGAGACTATACGTCGGGGGCGGGAAACCGCCAAGATATAGTCCGAACCTAATGGCGACATTAGGAGGCGCGCAGAAATGCGCGCCCGCCCACAACAATGTTGGACAAGGGTCCTAAAAGTAACAGCTTGAGCGTAATACCTCGCCGCTTAATTGGCGGCTTGCATGAAGGGTGTAACGACTCCCCTGCTGTCCCTAGGAAGCGCCCGGTGAAAATGCCTGCAGGTGAAGACGCCTGTAACTCCCAGTGGGACGCGAAGACCCCGTGGAGCTTTACAGCAACCTGGTGTTATGAATCGTTCTGTGATACATAGAGTAGTCGGGACCCGTCAATCCGTTTCCTGCGGGGAACGGGGAGGGGAAAGTGTAACACCGACTATCGTAGGCCGGTTCGTTTACACGCAAGTGGACAGCGCCAGGCGGGCTGTTTGGCTGGGGCGGTACGCCCTTGAAAAGATATCAAGGGCGCCCAAAAGTCGGCTCAATCCGGTCAGAAATCGGATGTGGAGAGTCAAGGGCAAAAGCCGGCTTGACTGGAACCCGTATAGAGAGGGTTCTAGACGCGAAAGCGAGGCCTAGAGAACCCTGGTAGCCCCTTGGTGGGGCTCCAGTTTGTCAGAAAAGTTACCCCGGGCGTAACGGTATTGTCGCGGGTGAGAGTTCATATCGACCCCGCGGTTTGTCCCCCCGATGTCGGCACGTGTCATCCTGGCAGTGCAGTAGCTGCCAAGGGTAGGGTTGTACACCCATTAAAGACACACGCGAGCTGGGTTCAGTACGTTGCGAGACAGTACGGTGGCATCTACTGGGAGTGCAGACTGACTAAGGGGAACGTTCATCAAGTACGAGAGGAACGGTGTACGGGCGCCTCTAGTTTACCGGTCATCCGACAGGGTGAAGCCGGGCAGCCACGCGCCAGGAGATAAAAGCTGAAAGCATCTACGCTTGAAGCTCTCCCCAAAAAGAGTCAGTCATTCCGCTTAGCCCTCGAGAGAGGGTGATGCGGACGAGGGCCCCCATATAACATGGGGTTGATGGACTACGGGCGTAAGCGCCAAGCTTCGGCGAGGCGTTCAACCCGGTAGCCCCAAAAGCCCAAGAGTCTGTGGCATAATCGTTAAAAGCGATCAGAATCGAAGAAGCCTGAAAGACGCTGGTTCCTACAAGCCCGCAAAACCGGGGATGATCTAATTTAGTTACCCCTACATTTTGATCAAAAACCGATAGTTTTATAAATTTGTAGGGGTAACTATTTGCGTGGTTTCTGTAAAGAAACGAGTAATCAAGGGGAAGTCCTACTATTATGTTGAGCACAGCTTCCGGCAGGGTGGAAGCGTAAGGAAGAAAGAAGCCTACATTGGCAGGACTCCACCAAAGAACGTCGGCGCCTTGAAGCAGAGGCTGCTGTCAGAAACTTACCGCGAAAAGTGGTTCAGGCTCTTTGACGATATCAAGCAAAACTTTTCAAAAGCGCAGCGCCTCATGCCGCGTTCTGCCAGGGAAAAGGAAATGAAGAGCTTCTCGACGAGGTTCACATACGACTCGCAGCGCATAGAAGGATCAAAGCTGACGTTGCTGGAAACGGCCGAGTTGCTGGAGCACGGCATCGTCCCTAGGGCGCGGCTTTTGCGTGACATCAAGGAGACCGAATCTCATGAGAAAGTTTTCTACCAGATGATCTCCTGCAAGGAAGGCCTATCGCTCCCTCTGGTGTTGCGCTGGCACGAGCAAATCTTTAGAGAAACAAACTCTGATATTGCTGGCAAGCTGCGCGGTCACGACGTTACGGTGATCGGAAGCCAAGCCGCGTTCCCTAAGCCGCGCGAGCTTGAAGACCAGTTGGGTGACTTCTTCAAGTGGTATCGCCGAAACGGGCCAAAGATTCACCCGGTGGAGCTGTCCGCGCTTGTCCACTTGAAGTTTGTGACTATTCACCCATTTGCCGATGGAAATGGCCGCATCAGCCGGCTGCTGATGAACTTCTCCCTCAACCAGCACGGCTACCCTATGCTGGACATAACCTACGCCAATCGCATCGGTTACTACCGGGCGCTGGAGCGCTCCCAGTTGTCGTGCGATGACCATTTCTTCCTTAACTGGTTCTTCAAGCGCTACATAAAGCAAAACAAGAACTACCTGCCGCGCTAGCGCGTCGGGTCGAGCTCCAGGCAGTCGCTCAGCTCTTCCTTTGACTCGCCAATGCGAATCAGGTTGTGGCAAAAGTAGAGCAAGCCTTGCGGGTGGTCTCGCGCCTGCGGCGGCAGCTCGTGCTCCGGTATGCCGTGCGGTCGCCGAAGAGCAATGTACTGTACCTTCCATTATGCTTGAGGATGATCTCGAAAGTCACGTGCGCCCCGCCTCTACCTGCTTCTCGAGCGGCGGACCAAAGTTCGCCTCGCCGTGCTTCCGGTTGTATTCGAACGCCATTGCTACCACTTGAAGGTTGACTGGCTGCTATTTAACTAGTTTGTTGCCAAAGACAAGTAAGTGAGTAAATGAAGCTTGACATGGCAAGGATCAACCGAAGCATAGCCGATAGGAGTAACGTGTTTTACTGGCAAACCGACCGGGCGGTCACGCCAGAAGAGGCCGGGCACATCTGGGCCGACCGGCACAGGTATTTCTCTGATGATGAGATCCTGCAAAGAGTGAATGCCGCGCTCGTTGACAAGCTGGTTTCAATAGAACCGTTGGATCCGAAGGCGCAGACAAACCTCGGTAACGTAAACTCTGTTCGTATAGGCAGGTTGGTCTCGGGTGCCAGTGTGGTGATACGCTGCCACCCCAAGGGAGTCCGCAATGGTTACTTCCACGTTGAAAGCCTTGCCGCGCGCCGCGCCAAAGTGGCAGGACTGCCTTCCTTTGACACGCTCGCCGTTCATGATTTTGAAGGCGGGGACGATTTTGCCTTTCACGTTTTGGAAAAGTTGCCTGGTACTAACATCAAGAAATGGCTGGAAGCCCACCCCGCGGACGAGCCAGGGCTGCTGCCCCAAATTGGGAAGATGATGGCGCGGTTGCACAAGATAACCGTTGAGGGTTACGGTCCTTTTGATAATGAACAAGCCAAGAGTGGAAAACTCGTCGGCTTGCACAAGACGTTTGCCAGCGCTGTCCGCGCTGGCCTTGGGTTCAACCTTGAGGTTCTGGAAAAGGAAAAGATTATCACTCAAGCCCAGAGTGTCGCGATAAACAACCTGTTTGGCGACGACAACGCGACCCTAAAAATTGATGGTGCTGTGCTGGTTCACAATGACTTCGCTGACTGGAACCTGCTTACTAATGGCAACGCAATAACGGGCGTATTGGACTGGGACGAGTGTGTGGGTGGCGACCCTGTATCTGACATCGCCTGCTGGAGCACATTCTTTGAACCTGAACGCATGCCTGGTTTCATTGAGGGCTATCAGCATGTCGGCAAGCAGCTGCCTGAAGATTTTCAGGACAGGTTTGAACTGCTCAGGCTGCGTTACACAATATCCAAGATGACTCTCCGCTTGCGGCGCTACAACTGGGAGCCATCCGCTCTTATGAAGGAAAAGATCGAAACCGGCAAGCAGCATCTGGCCAAGTCCCTGGGTTACTTCAGGATTGGAGCGGTCTAGCGCTTCCGGCCTTTTTGTTTGGCGCGAGCTGACGGGAGGGGCGCGTTCATCCTGACAAGCAGTATGCCTGCGGCTATCGCCACGATGAAGAGGATAAGGCCTGCCGGGTTTGTTTCGGGTTCTGGCGCGCTCGGGAGCGCGGCTATCGGGTTTATTGGCGGGAGCGGCTTGATTACCTCCTCCTTTGTGCGCGAGCCGAACGGCGATGGCTGGGCGAAGAACAGCCCGCTGGAGCCGCCCATGCCCATCTGGTTGGCAAGCGGTATTATTGGGAAGTTGAACGTGTTCGCCAGGCTCAACCCGTTGGCGCCGTTGAGGAAAGACGAACCGAGGCCGTTGCCCCCCAACAAGGGGAGCACGAACTGGGGCGCTGCGCCCGGCGCGTTTGCGAAGTTGACGCGCGGCCCGCTCGCGTCCTTGTCCATGCACATGTAGACCGTCTTGCCGCCAGCATCAACCATCTTGAGGCAGCCGTTCTCGAACCCGTCAACGTTGAACGTGCCGGTCTTGCCGTCAGGGCCCGGGCCCGTGTACGTTCCTTTCCCGTCAGGCCCGAGGTCGAGCGTGCCCGGTCCTTGTTGGGTGTCGAACTGGCGGAGGCAAGAGTTCTCCATTACGCTGTTGAACCTCTCCAGCTCTTCCTTCTGGGGGCTGCCTTCGGGGATGTCTAGCGTGAACGTGACTCCAGTCCCGATCACCTCGTCGTCCCTTCCCATTATCTGGCAAGTCCTCATAGTAGGCGCGCCATAAGAGGAAGGCTTGATGCCGCTCACCAGATTGAATATGAACAGGTGGAACACCGGCACGTTCTCGTTGCCAATGTAAACAGAGTACCTGTGCTTCTTCGCAGCGAACTCTGCGCTTTCTTCGGCGCCTTCGAGGGAGAAGCGGGGCCTGTTTCCATCATAATTCTGGTCGAACTCGTGCTGCGCGCTTCCGGGAAGTATGTCGGCGTTCTGGAACTTGATGAAGCCGGATTCTCCAAGCGTGCCGCGCATTACAGTGTCGCCGTTCGAGTCTTTCACCAGCACGTCGCCGTTGCGGAGCAGCGTGACTCCCGCTTTTCCTTGGTCGTCGAGGTCGATGTAGCGCATCTGCCCGAACCCGGCGAACCCGGTGATTTCCTGCAGCGGGTTGATCGCGATCCTGTTGTCGGGCGTTATCCAGATGTTGGCCTGCGGCGTGCCGCCGGGAGTGACTGTGTAGACGAGCGAGAGGCCGCCCACCAGCTGGCCTATCTGGGACTTGTCGCGCAAGCCGGCAATGCCGGAAATCTTGTCGGCGGTGCAGCCGCCATTGAACGCATCAAAGTCGACGCCCGCCTTTGTGATCGTCAACACCGGCTCCGAGGAGGTGGGGCTGCGCTCGATGTTTATCACCTTCTGGGTTATGCCCGCGACCTGCTGGTCGTTGAACCAGAAAGGCCTTAACGCCTGCGGCCCGAGTATTATAGGCTCGCCGTTCTCGTCGAGCAACGCGTACTGGCTTGAGGTGGTCATGCACTTGAAGGCGCTCGCGCCGCTTCCGACAGCGCGGTCGGCGCCGTAGCATAGTTGCAGGTTGCAGGACGGGTTGCTCCTGTCGAGGTACCAGTTGATCTCGGTCTCGCGGTCAAAGTGCATGTTGAACACTTCGGTCGCGGAGATCCTTTCCTGGTTGGCGCCCTTCAAAGTTGACTGTAGGGCGATCGTCTGGTAATCGTAGTTCTGGGCGTAAGACTTTATCTCGTCCCGCGTCTGTGGAGTGAAGGCCTCCACCGCCGGGCCGAGGAAGTCGGTAATCCCTTTCGTAGCGTCGGCGAACACCTTGGCAATGTCGTCCCCGCTTCCGGCTGCTGTCGCGATCGTCTGGAAGCCGAAGAACGTGAAGGAGGTCTCGTAGCAGTCCTTGAACGACTCCACTCCTTCTTTCTTTACCTTCAGGTAATTCTCGGCAGCTGCCTGGTCAGCGAAAGAGGTTATCACGCTCCCTGCCGTGATGATGCCGCCTGCTATCAGTGATATGCCGCCTGTTGCTGGAAGCAGCCGGGTGACAACAATGTCCAAAATGTCTAACGCCATCAGTATTCCTGTGGTTGCTTCCTTCAAAGTGAGCGCGCCGCGCACGTTCTGCTTTTGCGCCTCAAGGTTGGCCTCGCAGTGCTTACCGGTAGCGTACGCCTCCTTGGGCTGGACCAGTTGGCCGAAGTGGGCATCGCGTATTTCTTGGGCTATGCCGCCAGCGACCCCTTTCTGTGTGATGCTGCCAAGCAGCTTTAGTAGTATGATTGTTAGGAAGGCGCCGCCCGCCTGCCTTCCGATGCCGGCTGCCTTTCCGACGTTGAAGAAGCTGCCCACGACGCTCGCGAGCGCCCAGCTCCACACGTCCGGCACTAGAGCCGCGGCCTCGCCGGCGCTCAACTGCGCCCAGTCCGCGGTTGCCTGCAGCGTCATGGCGCTCACCGGCACGTTCCTCGAGTAGACTCCCATTGCGGTGTACTTGTTGGTGCCTGACGTCACGTAATTGTCAGGGTGTTCGAACTGGTAGGCGAGCGCGTTGGCCTTGCTGCGCGTGAAGAACATCCACTTCCTGGTGCCTCCCACTTCCACAGGAACGACAATGTTGAATGCCGAAGGGGCGAGCTCGCCGGCTTCGAGCTCCTGGTCGAGTATGATGACGTGGTCGCCCAGCCGGGCGAGTTTCTTCTTGATTATGCCGCGCTCTCCTGCGTCGCGGTCCGGGAATATGTCCTCAAGGCTGCCAAACCACGATGACAGGAAGAAGTTGTAAAGGTTGGCGCCCAGGTTGGTGGGCCAGACGCGGTAGTTTTCCAAGTTGGCAACAGCCAGCGGTTTCATTACTATCGTTTCAATGTATGAAGTGCGGCCGTCCACGTTGGTCTCGGCGCTCATGTCTATCCGAGTCCCAAGCGTGTTGAGCACGAATATGGGCGGGCCCGTCCGCCCCACCACGTTCAGGAAGAAGGCGATGTTTGCCAGCACGGTGTTGAACCTGACCGACGGCACGAAGCGGCCTGCAGCGCCAAACAGGTACCTGGAGATCTTCTGGGTGCCTGTCAGCGACTTGAGCGGCAGCCTGAGCGAGTCAACGTTCCTCAGCGCGACGAGGGCACTCTTGCTCCCTGCGCCGAGCGAGTTTGACAAGCCGTGCTGGAACAGCGCGTTGTTGATGAAATCCTTGTAACTCATCGCCGCAGCCCCTAGGTCGTCTATGCCGTCGAGCGCCTTGCCCACGCCAGGGCCGACGGCGAGTGGCGGCGTGCGGGTGCCGAGGCCGTACTCGCTCTCGGAGAGTACTGAATTGCGCAGGAAGTCGGCCCAGTCGTTTGGCGTGGCAGCCCCACCTGTTGGCGATAATCCTGGCGGCGGGTTTCTGGCAGCGTCCCACGCAGAGCCGTCGACGTCGTCGATCAGGCTCTTGAGGTAGGTCACGCCGCGATCATACAAAAATAGTCGATTGCCCGACGGGTATTTTGCAGCATAGTCGTCTATCATTTCGTGCAGGTGCTTTCGTGCGTCGACCGTCTTGATCTTTTTGGCGAGGAATTCCTCGAGCTCTTTGGTGTTGGTGATCCCCTTTAAGCTTGCGGCGACCGTCTCGCGCTGCTTCAATGCCTCATCGAGCGAGTTTATCATGTGGTTGTCGACTGCCTCGTAGTATGTTTCCACAGGAATCACACCAGTGGGCGCACCGGCGGGCCCTGTTGATATTGTACCACCAACCGTGCCGCGCGCTGGTATTGGTGTCGATGGGTCGATGTCAAACAAAAAGTGGGCTCTTTTACCTGCAGCGCTCATCATCTTGGTGGTGTCAAGGCCGTTTTCTTTTGCAACCCTTGTCAACTCGACAAACTCTGAGGCCCCAAGCGGCCTGGGCGTGCCCCCTACTCCGTTGACTATGTTGGAGAGCGGGTCGAGCATTGTGCGGTCCCTTGCCACCAGGTAGTCGATGTCTTCCGATGTCTGCTCGAACGTGCGGATCCACTTTGGCTTGATCACGCCTTCGGTGTTGGCGAACCATTTTGCCCGCGCCGCGGCTTGAACCCCGCGGCCGCTGAGCAGCGCCTGCCTGATTCCCAATCCCATGCCGCCAAATGCGGTGGCCTGCTCTGCCGCGGCGAAAAGCGCGGTGGCCTCCTCTTCCCCTTCAAGGCTTTGCAGGTAGTAAAAGTAATTCGCGAGGCTTTCAGGGAACATGAAAATGAAGTCGGCCTGGTTGAACAGGAACGACGACGTCTTTGTGGACTCGACAAAGTTGAAGACGGCGTTCGTTTCCTTCTTCTGCTCTGAAGCGTACTTGCCGATCACGATGGATGCGAGGAGCGACAGCTTGACTTTTGACTTCTGCCTCAAGTCGCTCTCGACCTCGACCTCTGTTGGGGCCCCGGCAAGAGGCGGGGCGGATGGGTTCCAGCCGAGACGTTCGAGGCGGGGTTTCACGTAGCCGTCAAAGTTGACGTCTTGGGCGCTCGTGCTGGTGACATAAGAGTTGAGTTCTGCTGCCGCGCGGAGCTTTTCATCAGTCATGTCCCAAGGGTTTAGGCTCGACAGCCAGCTCCCGATGTTTCCTACAAACGCTCCGGCTCGGTCGGCGAGCGTTCCCGCGTCAGCAGTTTTTATTGGAGTGCCGGCTTGGCAGGTGCTGCCCTCCCTTTCCACCAGGGGGCTGCAGTAGCGGGTGTTCTCGTCCACGCGCGCGGCATACTGTATGTATCCCTCGGTAATCAGGCGGTTTAGGTGGCACTTGGTGTTCGGGTCTTTCTGGCTGTGCTTTACAACGTCGTAAAGGAATATCGGCTCGCCTTTTGTGTTGAGCAACATCTGGTTCTCGACCCTGCTGGCTGTTGGGTTGGATGGGAGATTGGCTTTGTCGAGCGCGTCCTGCCTCTCCTGCTCGCCTTGGTCGCCGAACGACTGCAGTTTTGTCTTGGCGGTTGCTTCGGCTGACTTGAGCAGGTTGGCGTACTGCTCGCCGGTGAGCTCCGTTACCCAGACGGCGCTGTCACTGCCGCCTCCGCAGGCGGCCCGCGAGCCGGCAACGTCGCCTGCCCGTGGCGCGTACCGGCGGGCATAATTCGGGTCGTCGCTGCCTTCCCTATGGGTGGCGTAGGCAACAGGAGTGAACGAGGCTGAAACAAGCAGTACTGCCGCCAAAACGGCGAACGCGCGGGAGGAGTATTGCACGAATGTTTAATGCCGGCCGGCTTTTAAATGGTTTGCTGTTCGAATGCTTTGTTGAGAATGCGCTGGAAGGGACAAAGACGTTGGTTGTTTGGAAGCGGCGGGCCTGCCGCCTGCCGGCGGGTAACACCACCTTAAGGGAACACGAAAGAGTTCATCGTCCACGAAAAATAGAGGGTGACCCCGGCCCAGAACACGGCGTTCATTAAAAGCTCGGCAATGTATACTGAGAGGGCCGTGGGCATCTGCCAGTGGGATCGCATGGCAGCCAGCAGCTTCATGCCGAGCCATGCAAGCAATGTGGAGACTGCCGTGCCCAAGAGTATGCCGTACAGCACGCCTGTCGCGCCGACTGCCGGGAACTCGCGGTGGAACGCGTACACCCACAAGCTCAAAACAACCCAGAAGGTCACGGACGCGGTGAAACAGGAGGCTAGGAGTTTCCAGAACCGGGCGGTTTTCATGCCTGCGAGTGATGACTTTGAAGCCAACAGGCGCGAGTAGACGAACCTCCCCGCGAGGACGAACGGGAACACGAGGATGCTCGAGTATAGCGCCAGCTTGAGAGGTGCGAGCGGGTCGACGAGCGCGTTCTGTAGGAAAAAGAAAGAAATGAAGCCCACTGGGTTTCCGAGCGGGTCGAAGATCGCGAAAGCCATATAAACTGAAACGAGTTAAGCTGGTTTGGTTTAAAAGCCTTGTGAGCAAATGGTGCAGGATTTGTTTTGGTACTCCGCGTACGCGCTGTGCAGCATTGGAGCCATAAGTTTCGGCTACCTTGCCATCAGGTTCAGCTACCCGGACGTGCGCGCCATGCCATGGTCTTCAAAGCTCGGGTTCTCGCTAATCTTGGGGCTGGTGTTCTTCGCGCCATCGATAGCGCTGTCCGTATTGTGGCTGCGGGAGGCTTTCTTCGCAGGCTTCCCGATCGCGGCGTTCCTCACCGCGCTCGTGTTTGAGGTCAAGTCGCTCGCACTGCCGGCAAAGACGATGACAGTCGCGCTGCCGGTTATCACGGTCAACCCGGAAGCTGGCGGGGGAACAGCTCCGGCTCTGCCAGCATACGCGGCGGGGGAAGAGGAGATATCAAAGGCGGCAGCATCGATACTCAAGACAAAGAGGGCCCCGCCCTCGATAGAGGAGCGGTATTGCGGGTCTTGCGGAGCCCAGATGCGCGGCGAGGACGAGTTCTGCGGCAATTGCGGGGCAAAGCTCTGAGTGATAATCATGGTTGAATACTGCAAGGGTTGCGGCAACTCGCTCTTGGGCGGCGACAGGTTCTGCAGGAAGTGCGGCGCGCGCATTGTCGGAGAGCCGCTGCTCGTGATGAAAGGAAGGGGAAAGAAAGCGAGGAGGATCGAGGCGCCGCCCTCGCCGCCAGTGGAAGAACAACCCCAACGGCCACCACAGCAGCAGCAGCTTCCGCAACCGCAGCAGGAAAAGAAAGGGTTCTTTGGGGGAATGTTTCCGAAAAAACCCGCCCCGCCCGCCGCAGCGGGGACCCCGCAAGCCGCGCCCGCAGGCGAGGCAAAGCCAGCAGCAAGCGTCACGCCGCCGTCCCTCCCGGTGGTCAAGCCGCAGGCCGAGGGATTTATCGGGGAGCACCGGAGGAGATACCTCGAGAGGCGGGGCGAGCTGGCCGCGCAGGCAAAGCAGGAGATGATGCAACCAGTGCAGGAGTCAAGGAAGGTGCAGCAGGAGGTTGTCGCTCCCGGCCCGCAGGCCAAGGACCAGACAAAAGGAATCGACCTGAGCGCCCTGTCCGAGGTTTCCTCGCTGCAGGAGCTCGAGTCGCTCGAAAACATCGAAGGGTTGTCGAGCATGGAGCAGTCAGGGGACCTCTCGCTCGAGGCGCTGGCAGGGCTGGCCGAGCCCGAGACAATTCCAAAGGAGCGCGGGATGGGCTGCCCCCACTGCGCCAGCGTCAGGTCTTCGGTTGTCTACTGCCCCTACTGCGGGAAAGGTTTCTGCTCCAACTGCGCAAACCGCGTCACTCCAAAGGGGGACCTGATCTTTTACGAGTGCCCCGTGTGCCTCAAGGAAGTGATAGTCAAGAAGCCCGAGCAGGCAGAGCGCATCGCCGCGCAGGCGCGCTAGCCCTTTGCCTCTTTCGAGACGTAAGGAAATGCAAAAAGGTTGTCCGCCACGTGCAACGCTGGCCGCACGAGCGCCACCTTCAGGCGGCCTTTCTCGTCAACGAGTTCGTCTCGCACGTGAAGCGCGATGACCTTGCCGATCAGCAGCACGTGGTCGCCGTACTTCTTGGCCTCCTCCAGGTAACACTCTGCGCTGACCGGGCACTCCGCTAAAAGGGGCGGGCCCACGTGCACCGCGGGCTTGGTCTTCAGCCCGGCGCGCTCGATCTTTGAGACGTGCGGGTCCCACTTCTGCCCTGCCACTGCTATCTTCTCTATCATCTTCTCGGTCGGCAGGTTGACCACAAACTCGCGCTTCTGCAGCAGGTTGTCATAAGAGTGCTTCTTCACGCCGCTCGCAATGCCGATCAGGGGCGGGTCGAACGATATCGGCGAAACGAAAGAGAATGCAGAAACATCTGTCCTGCCCTGCCGGTCCATGGTGGTTACGAGAACTGTCAGCCTCGGGGCAAGCACTTTCCAAAAGTCGCGCGGGTCGCGGGTAATCTGAGCCATAGTTTAGATAGAACGCTTGCATTCATAAACGTTGTCTGCCTTGAAATGTTGTTTGTATGGTGATGTATCCAACCTATGATAACGTCATTGAGGCGCACGACAAGATAATTGAAACTTTTGGTGGCGCCATGGGAACAAAAGAACTGGCTTTGTGGTATGTGAAGAATTCCTGAACGCCAACGGGTTCGTTTTTGAGTTTGGCGTGGACGAAGCCGAGAAGCTCGCAATAGGCATAGCCAGCGGAAACGCAAAAAGGAGCCTAGTTGAGAAGTGGGTAAGGAAGCGCGTCAGGCCAGTCGTCTAAGCAGTTCCCTTCTGCGTGCCAGTATGGCTTCCAACAGCTGGTCAAAAGGGCCTTTCTTTGCTTGTTTTACGCGAATCTTGACATTTTGCGCGGTCATACTATTTTTTTGTTTTGAGTTGGTTATAAACTTTACTTATCTCAGATCTACTGGTATTCTGGGGTGGGTTCTTCATCGGGCTGCGCGCCGCCGATCGCGGAG
>JACOVT010000013.1 GCA_016177165.1 Microcaldota archaeon | reverse complement strand
ATTTATAACAGTTTTGCAACCGCTTTGAGTTAATTCGGGTTAATTACCAACCAGCCACACGCACATCAAGAAAAATACCGTGGCTTTGGCGCGATATATTACAGTGGCTTTCGCGTGCTATTTTTGCTCTCCAATGTTTATAAGAGTAACGAGATAAGTAGTTGTGTGAAGAACTCGATAAAAGTAACTGGTGCTAGAGAACACAACCTGAAGAACATTGACATCGATATACCCAGAAACAAGCTTACCTGTCTTGTCGGCGTATCTGGTTCTGGCAAATCCACGATCGCGTTCGACATTATCTTCTCAGAAGGCCAGCGCCAGTTCTTGGAGTCGATTTCTACCTATGCGTCTCGTCTGCTTCAAAGGACAGAAAGGCCGGACATCGATAAGATAGAAGGACTGTCACCGACAATAATGATCGAACAGAAACAGCTAAGGGAAAGCCAACGCTCCACCGTTGGTACTGCTACCGAGTTGTACACACACCTAAGGTTGCTTTTCTCACGGATGGGCACTGAGAAGCTGAGCGCTAGTCACTTTTCGTTCAATAGCCCACTCGGAGCATGCAAGAAATGCAAGGGGATAGGAACTGAGATAGCCATAGACACGGAGGCATTGGTAGATTTTGACAAGTCCTTGAACGATGGCGCGATAAAGCACAGCTTGTACAAGCAAGGCGGTCGTTACATAAACATACTAAAGACCACTGGCAGGGTAAGCTTTGACAAGCCGCTAAAGGACTTCAAAAAAGAAGATCTGGACTTCCTTCTATACGCGCCGCAAGTAAAGCTCAAAAACGCAGCTCAGGGCTTTGTCCAATCATATAGCTGGGAAGGAATAGTAAACCAGTTAATCAAGCGCTCCAAGGACCTAAGAGGCATATCCGCAACTAAGTCAAAGAGAGACGCCTGGTTCTGGATGGCAAAACAATGCCCCGCATGCGACGGATCTAGACTAAATGAACATGCACTAGCTTCCAAGGTAAACGGCAAGAACATCGGCCACTACTCTAACCTGCCAGTAATCAGGTTAATGGACGAGATAAAAAACATAAAAAGCCAAGTAGCTGACCCGATAGTATCTCGGATGTCGCAACTGCTCGGATTTATGGTAGACGTTGGAATTGGTTATGTTTCGCTAAACCGCTCAATAAGCACATTGTCTGCTGGAGAGTCTCAGCGCCTAAAACTTGCCAGAGAGCTAGGAAGCGACTTGATCGAGATAACTTACGTTCTTGATGAGCCAACTGCCGGCCTGCATCCTAGAGACACGGGAAACTTGATAAAAGTGCTGAAGAAACTTAGAGACGCTCAGAACACCGTAATAGTTGTAGAACACGATCCGAACGTAATCCTTAACTCTAACTATATCATCGAGCTTGGCCCAAAAGCCGGCAAACACGGCGGCCACATAGTCGCAACAGGAACTCCTGAAGAGCTGATGAACAACGACGCATCATTGACTGGAAAGTATCTCAGCGGAAAGATGAAGAATGACATTGATGGACCACGCCGCAAGCCGACCGGATACCTGGAAATAAGAAACGCGAACCTTCATAACCTGAAGAATGTATTTGTCAAGATACCCGAAGGCGTATTCACTACAGTTACCGGTGTTTCTGGCTCTGGTAAGAGCACGCTAGTAAATGACATCTTTGTAAGGACATACTCGGATAAGGTAGTCTTTGTAGACCAATCTCAAGTGGGCTCCTCGCCACGCGGAAACATAGCAACGTACACCGGCGCATTCGGGATTATTAGAAAAATCATTGCTGACGAGAACAAGGTAAAGGAATCGCTCTTCAGTTCAAACAGCACGGGCGCCTGTCCTGACTGTAACGGCCTTGGCTACAACAAGGTAGATATGCACTTTATGGCCCCAGTAAAGGTAGTATGCGAGACCTGCGATGGGAAAAAGTACACAAAAGAGGCCCTAGAATACAAGTACAGTGGCAAAAACATAGATGAAATTCTGGATATGACCACAGAAGAAGCCTTGAAGTTCTTTACCCAACCAGAGCTTCAGAAAAGGTTGCAGATCTTGGTTGATGTCGGGCTAGACTATCTTAGCCTAGGCCAGACTTTGGATACGCTATCCAGCGGAGAGAACCAAAGACTGAAACTCGCCAGCAAACTCCACAGAAAAGGTGAGTTTTACGTACTGGACGAACCAACTTCTGGCCTTCATTTCGCAGACGTGGGTAGGATCCTCAGACTTCTTCACAAGCTAGTTGATAACGGCAACTCGGTTCTAGTAATAGAGCACAACCTTGATGTGATAAGGTCAGCTGACTGGATAATAGACTTGGGACCCAGGGGCGGTGACAAAGGCGGAGAGATTGTAGCTGAAGGCACACCAGAAGAGATAGCTAATAATAGAAAGTCTTACACTGGCCTTGCTTTAGTTGGCAAACGCTTATAGATGTCTTACTAGCTGTTTGGAAGTTTGCCGGAACCGCCGCTGCTCTTCTAACCGTCGGCGCACGTAGTGATGGAACTCTAGCCCGTAAGGAACATAGAAAACAATGCAGTGGCTACGGGCGAGCTTCAGGAAGCGGGCGTCATCAACCCCAAAAAGGAACTGGTACTCTACTTTTGCTTTCTTGTTTTCCTTTTCCAGCTCAAAGGCCTGCTTCAGGAACGCGGGGTCGTGGGTTGCGACCGCGAACCGCCCGCCTCGCTGGAAGAGCAAGCGCATCAGCTCGCCAAACGCCGCGTCGATTTCTCGCCTTGTTGTAAAAGCAACACTTTCTTGTTCTTCGTACGCGCCCTTTACCAACCTCACGGGCGTGTCGCCAAGCTTGGCTAGCTGTCTGGGGGCATCACGTAACCCGGCAATGAGGGCGATGCCGACGTTGGCGTGCTTGGCCCGCAACTTGAGGAAGACTTTTTGTTCCCTACCGGTCAGCTCTGACTTTTCGCCGTCAAGCCAGCAGAACACCCCGCTCTTTTCTGCTAGAGAAATGATGCGCTCTGCATTCCGTAGCGCCAGCCCGGCGCTGAAGCCTAACCCGAGTTGCGAGAGCTTGAACGAGATCGCGGCATCAAGCTTGTTGTTCTTTATGGCCCGAATCACTCGAGAGTACTCGGAGACTCCAAAGTCGCAGCTTTCCACATCTTTGCAGTGCTCGCCGAGGAAGTTGATGAGGCAGCGAACCCCGTGCCTGTTGAGCGCGCGGCAGCGCGCCACGCCAGAGGCGAGCGTGTAACCGGCGATCCAGCGCTTTTCCTGCAACACGAGTTTGGAAAAGGATGGTGAGGCTTAAATATGGCGCGAGCGTGACCCAACCGTGCGCCAGTTGAGGTTCCACGAGTCCGCAAAACTGTTAAGGGAGTTCGGCATACCTTTCGCCAGGTTCGAGATGGTCTCAAAGCGAGCCGACGTCCAGGATGCTGCAAGAAGGGTGGGTTTTCCTCTGGCGATGAAAATACTCTCGCCTGACATTGTCCACAAGACCGAGGCCCACGCGGTCGAGGTGGGCATCCGCACTCCCGGCGCGGCAGAGCAGACTTTCCTCAAGTTCGAGGAGCGCGCTAAGAAACTGCGCGCCCGCGTCGAGGGAGTGATGCTCCAGAGGCAGGCTTCCGGGATTGAAACGATCGTCGGCGGCAAGATCGACCCGCAGTTCGGGCCTGTCGTGGTTTTCGGGCTCGGAGGGATTTTCGTGGAAGTGCTCAAGGACGTCAGCCTGCGCGTCGCGCCAGTATCGAGGCGCGACGCCCTCGAGATGATCCAAGAAGTCAAAGGTTTCCCGCTGCTTGCCGGCGCTCGCGGAAAACCTGCTGCAAGCATGGATAAGTTGGCCTCTGTAATTGTCAACGTTTCATGCCTGCTTAGCAGGACGCCGCGCATCCGCGAGCTGGACTTGAACCCGGTGTTTGCGAACACGCGCGAGGCGATGCCAGTAGACGCCAGGATAATGGTAGATTAGCATGGCTGGAAAACTAAAGTTTGTTTCAAGCAAACCGGAAGAAACAGAAAAGGTTGCCGAGTCTGCACGCGCCATCCTGAAGGACAACAACCTGCTCGCTCTGAGCACTTTTGAACCCAAAGAGAAACAGCCTTGCTCTTGCATTGTTTACTATGCATTTGATGACGAGTTTGTCCTTTACGTTTGGACCGGACCAAAAACGCTCCACGGCAAGAACATAGAGGAAAACAGTCGTGTAGCATTGACTGTTTTTGACGCTAAGCAGAGCTTCGACGCACTCAAGAGAGGGTTGCAGGCCTTTGGTAGTGCTGCTATAGTTGGAGACGACGAGTTGGAAAAGGCGGGCTCAACTTACCTGAAAAGGTTTCCGGGAGCCCAAAAGTTTGTTAACGATCCAAAAGGGTTTCACTCGCCAATGTTTAACGACCGACTCTACAGGATAGAGCTAAGCAAGATCAAGCTGCTTGATGAAGAAGCTTTCGGCAAGGAAGAGCTCCGCGAGCTTGAGATAATCCGTTAGGCGGTCTTTTCCACCTGCTTCCTGCCGGCAATGGTTGTCATTACCAGCAGTTCGTCGCCTTGTCTTAGGGTCATTTCCAGCGATGCGGGCCAGGCGTGCCACTCGTCGCCGCGCTTCAGGCCGAGCACGTGGGTGCCTGTGATCTTGTATAGCTCTAGGGCGCCCAACGTCTTGCCGGCGCCTGAGCGGACGCGGTGCCTGAACACGGTCATCCCCTCACGGAGGAGCGCCTCCTCTAAGACTGGGTGCTTCTTGTGGTCGCGCAACACCATGCGGGCGATGTCCATTGCGGCGTCGGAGATGCGTTCGGTTATGTTAGCCATGTTAACTACAGAAACTAGCGACTCGGCTTCCTGCGGCGAAGGTCGGCTCTGCAGGCAGAGCTTGCCGATCTCATCGCGGGTCGAGTTCAGCTTTTCCTCTATGCGTTCGACCGTGCGGGCGAGCTCCTTGTCCTCTAGCAATAGGGCGGCGTACGCCAGATCAAGAGCCAGCTCGCTCTTGTCCTTCATCTCTATCAGCAGGTCCAGCACCGAACTCATCAGATCATCCTCCTAACAACACTCTTGACACGTTTAAAAACACCATCACCCCGACCAGGTCGCTGAACGTCGACAGTATTGGCGCCTCGAAGTTGTCCGGGTCCAACCTGCGCTTGAAAGACCGCCAGGCCACCAGTATGCTAACTATTATTCCTAGGGTTATTGTTGCAAGCCCGGAGACGAGCACGCTTCCGACAAAAGGAGCCAGCGGCGGTAAACTGAATCCCAAAACGGACTCGGCGCCCAGCGCTATGAGCGCGAGCACGAAAAAGAAGACGCCAGCCGACAATAGTATCGGGGCTGCCTTTGCGAGGATTGCCTTCCTTTCTTTCACGAATTGGGCGCCCTCGAAGTAGAACGCGCTCGTCAGGCGGGCGGCAAACACGTTGGATATGTTGCCGCAGCCGCCAATAAACGCGGGCAGCACGAGAATGAGGATAGGATACTTAGAAATGCTGGCCAGCGATCGTTCGATGAACGCGCCGGCGAAAACGCTGAGCGCCAGTGTGACGAGGAACAAGGGCAGGCTTTGGATTACTATAGAACGCCAGCTCAAGCAAGCACCCTCCAGAAAATCATTACTATTATGAAGACCACCAAGGCAAGGACCGCATCGCTAAAGGCAGTCATTACTGGTATGGTTACGTTATCAGGGTCGAGTCTTCTCCGGATGGACAACTTGACCATCGCTACAGAAAGTGAGGAAACTATTATGGTGCCTGCCATTGAGGAAACAAAAGCGATTAGAACAAACATGTAAAGCGAAGCCCCGACACCCATGGCAGTTGCGGCAGCGAAAGAGACCACACCAGCATAAACGCTCAGTATGGCCGTCATTGCGATAGAGGCCTTTAGGTCGTTAGAGGCAAAGTGCTTCAACAACTGGCTTCCCTTTCCAAACGCGCCGATGTGGTATGCCGTCCCCAACCGAGCGGCAAACTCGGCCTCGAGCGCCCCCCGCAGGTTCATCAGCGCGGGCAGCATAACTAAGATGCCCGGCGTGGTGGCGAGCAGGAAAATGCTCTTTAATAACAAACCTGTCAGGAGCTGGAGCACTCCCCCCACGAGAAGCACGGGAGTCAGCTCCTTGAATACTTCTAGAAACTCGGAGCGCGTTGAAGCAAGCGGCATGCCCTACCGACTGCAATAAGGCTTTTATACTTTCCCAGCCGTAGAGTATTGAATGGACTTGAAGGCTCGCCCGCCAGTCAAGCTAGAGGACTCGCAGCTAGTGTCATGCCTCGGCCAGAACACCCCCCGCATTCTGGAGTTCCCTAAACGCTTTTTCTTAGAGAATACCAGCGTGTTCAGCAAGGTGAGGCGCTAGGCCCCGGGCGCCGTATACCGGCGCATTCCGCGACGCCACAAAAATTGGCCGGCAAGGAAGAGGGCGGCTATCCAGACCAGCTCGATCGCCATGTTTGGCAGCACTTCTGACAAAGTCACCCTGCCGATCATTATTGATACCGGGAAGCTGACGAAGTACTTCATGGGCAGCAGTGAAACGATCGTCCCAACCATTCCGCCGAAGAAAGCCAACGGCACCATGTAACCCGAAAACAGGTGGGAGAAATGGGCGAATGAGCGGATTATGCCGAAGTTGTTCTCGGTCCAAAAGGCGATGCACCCCAGCGCGAAGAACAAGCAAAAGTTCAGCGTGAACCCCAAGAAGAGTGTCAGCACGAACAACGCTATGTGGAGCGCGTCGCTCTGGAACACGACCGGGATAAAGAAGCTTGCCACCAGCGCCGTGACTGATAGCACCAATAGGAAGAAGAGAAAATGGGTCATCCTGCCAAAGTAGGCGCCAAAAAAATAGCCCGCCGGCCGTACCAGAACTATCGTCAAGTCCCCATGCTTCACGTCATCGCTCATCACGTGCGCCACCTTGCGGTTGCCCGTCACGTCCGCGGCGATGAATGCGAACAGGTAGTATGACATGAGCACAGCGAAAGGCATCACCTCGATTGACGAATTGGCGTATACAGCGCTCCAGAGGAAGAAGGTGACGACTAGGTAGGCCCCGAATGATAGGAGGCTCACTGCGAAATCCAGCCCGTAGGCACGCATGTTCGAGAACTCTACAGCCATTATGGCCAGAGCTTTGCGTAGTGGTGGGCTAGCCGCCATATGACTCGTACCTCCGCAACCCTTTTCTCCATGCAAACCAAGCGATGGCAAACCAGGCTAGCGCCACGACCGCCTCCATGGCGAGTATCCCTACAAGTCCCCCAAAGTCAAGGCGCCCGAGCGCAGCCAAGGCCGGCATCGTCTGCATGAAGAGTATCGGAACGCCTACCATAAAAGCCAGCTGCACCGATCCTGGATAAATGGTTCCAGGCGTGCCACCGCCCGTCTCGTAAACTATCGAAAACAGTACGTGTAACGCACTCGTACGGCCGAACCAAAATACAAGCATTGCTATACAGGACATTATCATTATCAGTACGAGCGCCCCCATCATTGATATCGCCATGCCGGCCAGGAAGCCGCCGATTGTAATGCTCGTGCCCAGCGAGGCGGCCACCATGAAGTAGACGATGCTAACTGCTAGCCCCTGCAACTCGAACAACGCGATATTGGTCAGCATTATAGTGATAAGCGGCGAGATAGGCTTGACTAGGTAGGTGTCAAGCCACCCCTGGATCACCAGCTCGTCAAGGTGGGCCATGCCTTCACCAAACAACCCCACCACCGTCATGGTGAGCGCGAAAAAGCCCTCGAGCAGGATTATGTCTCCAAACGTCCAGCCATTGATCACGCGGGCTTGGGCGAAAACCGCCTGCCAAAATATGAAGTTGACGGCTAGCACTATTACGCTAGAGAACAACATCACCGTGAAGTCGGCCCTGTACTCGACAAGCCTCTTCAAGTCTATCGATAGGTAGCTGCGCAAAAGGCTCAGGTACTCTTTTCTCATACCATCAACCCTTGCCCGACTTGTAGATGCGCGCTATTATCGACGATAGCTCGGGGTCGTGCACGCTCAAGTCGACCACGTCGCAGGCGCGCATAAAGTCTTCCACGCGCTCGGCTATCCTATTCCTGTGCAAGTCAAAGTGGACACTAACAAAGTCATGCGTGCGCTCCTCCACTCGGCCAGCCGCCAGAGTCTCGTCCAGCAGTCGCTTGTTCCTAACTTTTGAGAAGAACACGCGCACCTCTTTCTCGCGCACGTATTTTTCCTTCAGCTTGTCGAGCGTGCCATCGTACACTTTCCGGCCGGCGTCAACGAGTATCACCCGCTCGCACAACGCCTCTATGTCGCCGATGTCGTGCGTCGTCAACACTATCGTGGTATCCCTCTCGCGGTTGGTGTCAGCGAGGAAGGACCGCACCGCCTCTTTTGCCACCACGTCCAACCCGATGGTCGGCTCGTCCAAGAAGACGAGTTCGGGCTGGTGCATGAGCGCAGCGATGAGTTCGCAGCGCATACGTTCTCCCAACGACAGCTTTCGCGTCCGCTGCTGAAGGAGCGGAGCAGTCTGGAGGCGCTCGTTGAACTCCTCCAAGCGCGACTTGTACTCCTCGCCCGTAAGGCCGAATATCTCCTTGTAGAGCTTGAGCGAATCCTCCACCTTCAAGTCCCACCAGAGCAACGACTTCTGGCCGAACACCACACCTATGTGCTGCGAGTATTCTTTCCGCTGGGTCCAAGGCTCGAAGCCCAAACATTCGGCGCGCCCGCTGGTCGGTACGATCACTCCAGTAAGTATCTTTATTGTTGTGGACTTGCCCGAGCCGTT
>JACOVT010000023.1 GCA_016177165.1 Microcaldota archaeon | reverse complement strand
GACAGCAATCACCCTAGTACTGTTAGTGCCGATGGTGGCGTTCTCTCTGACACCCCCACTTCAAGCCGTCGAGATAACAAATACATCCAGCAACGTGGAAGGCGACAAGCTTGTTGTCGCTGCCCACATAAGAAACACGCTGCTGGACGACATTTACTCTGCAACCGTACAGGTAGACTCGCAGCTCGGGTCCAAGAGCGAAGTGGTCGACCTAGAGGCCGGCAAGACAAAAATAGTCAACTTCAATTTCCAGAAACCAGCAGAGGGCGAGTATACATTTACCGTAATATTATTGACGAGCCGAGGAAACGACCAGCAGACATTCAAAGTCGCCATAAAGGAAAATGGCACCGGGCCACCAATTCCAGAGTCACCTCTATACATTGGTGTTGCCATTGTGATAGTAATTGTTGCTGGCGCCCTCTTTCTATACCCGTTCTTCCACGCCCGCAAGCGGCCGTTCGCGACCGAGCGCGGCAGGGAGCAGCTCCTTACCGGGGAGCGCAAGCGCCGCAAAAAGCTCTTTTAATAGCAAACCCTAAAACAGTGTGGGCGTCGGTAGTCTAGGAGCTTTTTCCGCTGTGATGCTCGCTTGCGCTCGCAAGTCGGGAAAAACCTCGGAAAAACGCTGGACAATGGTAGGACTTTAGCCTTCCAACCAAGGGGGCTTCGCCCCCTTCGGCAAACCCCCTTGTAACGAAAGCTGAAAACCTGGGTTCGAATCCCGGCCGACGCATGCTCCGCACGCGTGGCCGAAGTTTGCGTGCGCGCAAACTCCCGTCCGACGCACCAGAGCTTTTTCCGCTGCGAAATGTTTCGCAAGCGATACATGACGGGAAAAACCTCGGAAAAACTACAAGATAGTGGCTGTTATGAACGCCGAAAATCTAAGCCAGTTCGTTCAAATGATAGTGGAGAAAGCAAACAACTTGAAGAACAAGCACACTTCCGAGAAGGGCGCGCGAGTCAACTTCGCGTGCGTGTTCTGCCAGTGTGAGGAACAGTATGATGACCTGCTATCGGCCACGAAAGCGCTTGGCAAGGTTGTTGATGATACCCCGACCGGGCCGTTGTTCCACATTCGGCCGCTGGATACTGTTGCGGGAAAGCTCCAGTTGTTAAAAATCAGGAAGCAGGACATTACAAGGCCAGAGCTCGGGGATGCCGACTTTACGGTTGAGAATTATTTAGAGTTTAAGAAGAACCACCTGCAAAAGGAAGGGTTCAAGCTAATAATCCGCAAGGGATTCGAGATGATCGAACTGATTGATCCAGAGTTTGACGTGCGGGCTTATTTCTCAAACCCACCCTTAGACAAGCAACTGGGATTGGTTGATGCTGTATGAAAAAGCGAATGCGTTCCCGTGGTTCTAAGCCGTCGTGGGTTAAACAGTTGGCGGGCGAGCGGATTGAGACGCTGCTTTCGCTCGCGGCGGAGGTTGCTGGCGAGAAGCCGGCGCGCGCGCGGCGGTACGTGGAGCTGGCGCGAAGGTTGTCGAGCAGGTACAACGTTACCGTTCCGGCGCGCTGGAAGCGGAAGTTTTGCAAGCACTGCTTCGCGTGGTGGAACGCCACGAACGTGAGGGTGCGGGCGCGGAACCGGGCCGTGACTTATAAGTGCATTGGGTGCGGCGCGGAGTCGCGGGTAGGCTATGGCGTAAAAAAGGGTTAATAAAGGCCTGAGGGCAGAATAATCGTACGGCAGATTCTCTCGTGTTTTTCGGGATTGTGGTGCAATGGCAACGATCAGGGATGTTCCTTCTCAGGAACTCGTGAATGCAGTGGCGCAAAAGCTGCATGAAACTGGGAGCGTCCAGCCTCCCGCATGGTCGCGCTTTGCCAAGACGGGCTCGCACGCCTTGCGGAAGCCAGATGATGCAGGCTGGTGGTACGCGCGGGCGGCAAGCATCATGAGGCAGTTGTACGTCAATGGGACGTCCGGCGTGTCTCGCCTGCGTAGCAGGTACGGCGGTAGGAAGAGGAGGGGCGTCAAGCCGGAGAAGCACGTGAGGTCGGGTGGCAAGCACATCAGGTTGATATTCCAGCAGCTCGAAAAGAGCGGATTGGTAAAAAAACTGGAAAAGAAGGGGCGGGTACTTACCCCGCAAGGAAGGTCGTTGCTAGACAAGGCAACGCTGGAAGTGGGTGTTAAACTTGGAAGAACTCGAAGAGCTAAGGCAGCGCCGGCTGAGGGAGGTCTCGCAGCAGATGCAGGAGCAGCAAGAGGAACGGCTGGAGGCCGAGCAAGCGGAGCGCCAGATGCTGCTAAGAAAGCTGCTAGACACGCAGGCAAGGGAACGCCTGACGCGCCTGCGTCTGGCCAACCCGCGTCTGGCTGAACGCGCGGAAGCTGCCGTGGTTTACCTTTATCAGGCGGGTCAGGTCGCCGAGCCGCTGTCGGACGGCAAGCTCAGGTCAATACTTGAGCGATTGGCCCAAAAAAGGGAAACAAGGATAGTCAGGAAGTAGGAACATGTCGAGCAAGAAGTCGCACGGCAAAAAGAAGCACCTGCGGGCAGCGTTCAGGAAGAACAAGCGCGGGCCCGTCTGGCTAGCGCTGCGCACCCGCAACAGGTCGCTCGTCCGCGGCAGGACGCGGAACTGGCGCCAGCAAAAGCTCACGAAACACATCAAGAGGAAGATGAAGAATGACTGACACCACACAGGCAGAGCTCAAACGGATCATCACGCAAGAGGAGAAGACGGTAAAGCACGCCAAGGAGGAAAAGCCTGCCGAAGCCGAAAAGGCACCCCAAACCAAGGAGGCTGCCGAGAAGGCGCCCGCCCAGGTAAGGAAGAGGACGAAGAAGGAAGAGGTTGAAAAGCCGCTCGAGGAAAAGGTGGTCATCGTCTCGCTCGCAAAGGCATGGCATGCCCCGAGGAACAAGCGGACCACGATTGCCATGCGGGAGCTGCGCCAAAAGCTGGAAAAGGGCTTCCACAAGCGCGCCGTTGTTTCAGGGGACGTTAACAAGCTTGCTTGGTCGCGTGGCATGCATTACCCGCCAAGAAAGCTGAAACTGAAGGCAAGCGTGTTCAAGGACCGCGTCGTAATAGGGCCCGCATCATAAGTGAGGGCATGGGTCTCACAAAGGCCGTTCTACGGGGCTCGCCCCACCTGGGCGTTTTCTGTGCCGCAAACGACAACCACGCGTTTGTTCCGTTGTCGGCGCCAAAGTCCTTTGATGACAGGCTGCGCGAGTCGCTCGGAGTCGACGTGGTGCGCACAACAATGATGAACTCCAACCTCATCGGGACGTTCGTCGCGTGCAACAGCCGCATTGCATTCCTCCCGGCAGATGCCGAGAAACGAGAACTCAACGCATTCAAGGAGGCATTCGGGGAAGTGGTCTTGGTTGGGGGCGGCTTCAACGCGCTGGGAAACCTGATATCCATGAACGATTCTGGAATAGCATGCAGCCCAGCAATAATCAGGGAAGTTGCCGGATCAGTGGAATGCGAACCCGCAAGGATCGCGGGCAGCGACCTGACAGGGTCGGCTGTTTTCGCCACAAATGCCGGTTTCCTTTGCCACCATGATGCTACGCAAGCAGAGGTCGAAAAACTGGAGAGCTTATTTAAGTCAAAAGGCAATATAGGCACGGTGAATTTTGGAGACCCTTTCGTGCGTTCCGGCCTCATTGGAAACAGGCATGGCATAGTAGCCGGCTCAAGGACAAGCGGGCCCGAGATGGCGCGAATCGACAACTCTTTCGTGTTCACAAGAGAGTGATTTGATGGCAGATGAAAAGAAACAGCAGGCAACTGCGGTAAACTTGGAGGAAGACATAACAAAGCTGCGCTTTGTCGAGTCGCAGCTCGGGGCGCTGCAAAGGGAGATGATGACGCTCGAGGACATGATAGCCGCGCTGGCATCAGCCAGAAGCGCGATGGTCGACCTCAAAAAGGTCGACAAGGACACCCCGGCCATGCTCCCGATGGGTGTCGGGATTCTGGCGCACGGAATGGTCAAGAAACAGAACTCGGTGCTCGTGGACGTGGGCGCCGGAGTAGTCGTTGAGAAGACCATAGACGAAACCATTGAGATGATAAGGAAGCGTGGGGAAGAGGTCCAAAAGCAGATGGATAGCATAAGAAACACGTTCATATCGCTGCAGAACGAGTACAACAAGATAGGCCAGAAGCTAGAGAAAGAACTGCCCATCCGGTAGCAATGGTCGAGTCAAGTGTTTGATTTTCTAAAGAAAAAACTTTCGCTCTTCAAGAAGAAAGAGGAGCAAAAGCTCGAGGCAAAACTCGAGGAACAAGTTAAGCCGGCGGCAGAGCCGTTTTCTTCCGAAGCACCCGAAACTCCAGAGGGGCCGAGCATACCCGAGAGCGTCCCGGAAGCCGCGCCACTTGGGGCTGTCGCCAAGGAAAAGACATCCTTAAAGGAAAAGCTGCTCGGCAAAAAAGAAGCCAAGAAACCACTCGAGGCAAAACTGACCCTCGGGACAAGGGTAAAACAGGCCGTCCTCAGAAAAGCCACAATCACCGAAGGCGACGTAAGGTCGCTCTTGGATGACTTCAACCTTGAGCTTGTCGAGGCTGACGTGGCGTCGAGCGTTGCGGATGAGATATGCGAGCGCATAAGGGACAACCTGGTGGGCCGCGAGATAGAACGCAAAAATGACATTCACGGGATCACCGACGGGGCGATCAGGTCCGCGCTGGCGGAAGTGCTAAGGCAGGACAACATCGACCTGCCAAGTATCATGCGCGCGAAAAAGCCGTTCATAATAATGTTCGTGGGCCCGAACGGGCATGGCAAGACAACCACTATATCAAAAGTCGCCCACATGCTGAAGAAGAACGGGCTGCACGTGGTGCTGGCTGCAGCCGATACGTTTCGCGCTGCGAGCATAGAACAGCTCGAGACGCTCTCTTCAAGGGTCGGCGTCGAAGTGGTCAGGCACAAGTACGGGTCTGACCCCGCGGCGGTCTGCTTTGATGCAGTAAAGCATGCCGAAGCACGAGGCTTGGATGCGGTCCTCATTGATACCGCGGGAAGGAGCGAGCTGAACATAAACCTGATGGAACAGCTGAAAAAGATAGTCAGGGTCGCCAAGCCCGACATGAAGGTTTATGTTGGCGAGGCGCTTGCCGGGAATGCGGCAGTGGAAGAGGCACGCAGGTTCCATGAAGCCATCGGGTTGGATGGGATCATAATGTCAAAGGCCGACTGCGACGTGAAGGGCGGCTCGATACTCAGCATTGCCCATGTAATAAGGAAACCCATCCTGTTTATAGGTACCGGGCAGGGCATCGATGACCTGATGCCGTTCTCGCACGAGTGGTTCATCAAGAAGGTGCTAGAGGAATAGGAATGCTCAACAAGCTCAGGGATTTGTTTTCCAAGATAACGCGCGCAGGCATGGTGGATGACGCGTTTGTCGAGGATATGGTGAAGGATCTTCAGAGGATACTTATTTCCTCGGACGTCAACGTTTCGCTTGTAAGGGCGCTGAGCGAGAACATACGGAAAAAGGCGAAGGCAGAGCTGCCGCCGGGGGTTTCACGGAAAGAATCGTTCACCAAGCTCGTCTATGACGAGCTGGTAAAGATACTCGGCGGTGAGGGATCCACTCCACGCATGGACAAGCACCGGGTGCTGCTCGTGGGCTTGTACGGGTCGGGCAAGACGACAACGATGGGAAAACTGGCCCGGTTTTACTCCAAAAGGGGATTGCGCACGTGCATGATAACAGTGGACGTGTGGAGGCCGGCCGCATTCGAGCAGTTGCGCCAGATAGGCGAGCAGGTAAAGGTGACCGTTGTGGCGGGCGAGCAAAAGGGCAAGCCCGCAGACATACTGAAGAACGCACTGAAGGAGGCCGACGGGTTTGACCTGATACTGGTCGACTCTGCCGGAAGGGACTCGCTCAACAAGGAGCTGCTGGATGAGATAGTCGAGGTCAAGAGGCTGCTGAAGCCTGACGAGATTTACCTCGTGATATCGGCAGACATAGGCCAGACGGCCCGCACGCAAGCCGAGAAGTTTCGTGAAGCAGTGGGGCTGACTGGTGTCATTGTCTCAAAGGCCGACTCTTCTGGCAAGGCGGGCGGCGCGCTGAGCGCCTGCCACGCTGCCGGAGTGCCTGTTGTGTTCGTCGGCACTGGCGAAAAGCCCGATGACTTCGAGCTGTTTGACTCCAGGAAGTTCGTCTCCAAGCTGCTCGGTTTTCCGGATCTTGGAGAGCTGGTGAAAAAGGCAAAGGAGGCCGCGGAAGAGGCCGAGTTCTCCCCGGAACAGCTGCTCGAGGGGGAATACACTCTAAAGACGTTTTACAACCAGCTCGAGGCTACGCGCAAGATGGGCCCTTTGAAGAAGGTGTTTGAGATGTTCGGCGCAGGATCCATGCCGGAAGAACTCGTACAGACCAGCGAAAGCAAGCTCAGGACCTACAAGGTGATAATGGATAGCATGACTGATGAGGAACTTGCCAATCCAGACGTGATCAAGGGGACCCGGATCTTGAGGGTAGCCCGCGGGTCCGGCAGGAGCGAGGCGGAGGTTAAGGATCTGCTTAAACAGTTTGAAAACAGCAAGAAGATGATTCAAAAGATAAGGAAGGGCAAGTTCCGCGGCCTGCCGGGCGTGTTCTCAAAGCTCAAGGGCATGCCCGGCGCCTAGTCATGGTGATCTGGTGGAGTTCGCCGAAAAGAAACGCGCAATACTCGAGTTCAAGGCATGCGACCATTGTCTGGGGAGGCAGTTCCATTCCAAGATCAAGGCGCCGAACGAGCTGATAGGCGCTGCTGTGCGCAAGTCCCGCAGCATAAAAGAGGCGACAAGGCTCGCTGAAAAGGGCAGACTGCCAGCAATGGACGGAAAGGAGTGCATGCTTTGCGGCGGCCTTTTTATCAGGATCCCTGAGGCAATAAGCAGCATAAAGAGATCCACGTCCGGCTTGGAGTATTCAACTTTCCTAATGGGATGCCGCATACCGGCCGCGCTGATGGAGAATGAGGAAAAGCTGTTCTCCAAGATCGGGATGGATGGAGTGGAGTCAATAAAACGCGAGGTCAACCGCCTCATTGGAAAGGAGATCACAAAGGAGACTGGAAAGGCGGCGGACTTCAAGTCACCCGACCTTAACATTGTTCATGACTTTTCCAGAAACTCCACAGAGGTGCAGGTAAACCCGCTGTTCATCTACGGCAGGTACCAGAAGCTCGAACGCGGATTGCCGCAGACAAAGTGGCCCTGCTCCTCATGCATGGGGAGGGGATGCAAGGAATGCGGCAACACTGGCAAGCAGTACAAGGAAACTGTCGAGGACCTTGTGGCGTCCGTCGTGCTGGCAGAAACAGGGGGAAAGGACACCAAGTTTCACGGTCACGGCAGGGAGGACAAGGACGCCCGCATGCTCGGGGAAGGCCGCCCTTTCATACTTGAGGTCGACAAACCAGTCAGGCGCGACATTGACTGGAAAAAGCTCGAAAAAGCGATAAACGACAAGTTCGCCAAGAAGATAAGGATCACAGGGCTGCGGCCATCAGGCAAGGAAGAGGTCGTGATAATAAAGACGATCACGTTTGACAAGTGCTATAGAGCGCTGGTAAAGTGCGAGTCTCCGCCAAGCAAGGAAGAGCTGAAAAAGCTCGAGGGGCTGGCCGGGATGGAGATAAGCCAGAAGACGCCGACGCGCGTGCTGCACAGGAGGGCGGACAAGGTACGCGTCCGCAAAATCAAGTCAATAAAATGCAGGCCAACCAAGAAACCGGACGAGTTTGAGTGTGAAATAACAGCGGAAGCAGGCACGTACATCAAGGAGCTGATAACAGGCGACTTCGGTCGCACGATCCCATCGTTTGCTGGCATTACCGGAAAGAACTGCGAGTGCAAGGAACTCGACGTCATGGACATAATCGAGATAAAAAAGTGATTGGATGGTTGTCGGAATCGCCTTGGCAATTGGGGGGACGGCTTACTCGGCTTGGACTGACATCAGGACGGGCTATGTTGAAGACTGGCTCTCGCACGCGATGATAGTCGCTGGAATTGTGCTGGTGCTGTTCACGCTTCCCACCACTGATGCTGCCGCATGGACGCTTGCCATCGGCGGAATGGTTTTCGCTGCAGGATTCGCCGCCTACTCTTTTGGCCAGATGGGGGGCGGGGACGTGAAGCTGTTCACTGCAATAGCGCTGCTGGTGCCGCAACAGCCACAGCTATCGCAGTTGTTTGGCATACAGCCAGCCGCTGCAATTTACCCGTTCATAGTCAGCGTGTTCGTCCTTTCCGGCATCATCTACATGTACGTGATCCCGCTGGAGTTCCTAAGGCGCATATTTTCAAAAAGGAACCTTGTTGGCGGCTTCAGGAAGAAGATTCAAAAAGGCATCATCTACGCATTCTTGCTGGCGCCCGTGTTCGTGTTCTGGGCGCACATATCGGCGGGCTTCCTTTTTCTGGCTTTTCCGATGGCAGCCACGATGATGCTAGCGCCGTTCAAGGACGACGCGGTAAGGCTGTTTTTTGCAAAACCCAAGCTGGTGTCCCGGCTTGATGACGAGGACGTGCTGGCCCTCGAGGCCATGCGCCCGCACGTTAAGAAGAAGCTTGGATTGTGGAGGAAAACTTTCACAATGCGGGAATTGGAGTCGATACGCAAGCGTGCGAGGCAGCATGGCATAGGCAAGGTCATGGTGTGTGAGAACCTACCCAAGTTTGTGCCGTACATGTTCGCCTCGCTGATCATCACAAGCATATTCGGCGACTTCATGATGTGGCTTGTTCTAAACATTTGAATGTGCAATAACTCGACACTCACTAATCGAAAAACATGCACCACCAAACGAAAAACAGCACAACTATAAACCAACCCATTATGTGCTAGTATGACGCACTAATAATCAATAACAAGGCCAGCGAGGTCACTATGGCAACCAAAGATGGAACCAGCACACCCCCGGAAACGCGGCGCGCGCCCCACAGCACCATAAAGAACACGTTGCTAAGAAGACCTCCTGCAATTGCAAACAGGAAGCCAAACATGGCACTGTTGGAGGCTATCGCAGACTGCGAAGCCAAACCAGTAATAGATATTATCGTGCCGCCGCTGCTAGCCATCCCGCCAAGAAATGACGCGGCGAGGAAAAAGTTCTGGCTATAAGCCTTGAGGAAATCCAGCAGCACGAACAGCACGAGAATCACCAAAGCCATCTTTACCGCGCGCGTGACGCCGAACGGATTGTGCACGTGCAGCTTCAACGGCTTTGACTTGCGGGATATCAGGTAAGAAGAGAGGAGCAGGACCGCCGCGCCAACCGCCACCGGCAAGACAAGCACGCCGGCTATAGATGGCATTATGAATGCAACAATAAGCAGGTTGCGGATGAACGGACCGGCGCTCGCCACGAGGAACGCCGCCGAAAGCTGCTTTTCCTTACCCTTGGAATACATCTCGGAAAGCGCGCTGGTGGTTGCAGTTGAATCGATAAACCCCCCAAGGAAGGAGACCACCTCCATTTTGTGCCTTATCCTCAAGTGGTGGGCGGCTATGAACGCAACAAAGTTCATGACCGATATCATGACGATCAGCATCCAGATCGTGAGTATGGGAACCTCCACGCTGCCGACCCTGATGCTTTCAGGCAGTAGCGGAAAAACAATGCCCAAAACAACCAAGAACTCCAGCAGGTCGGCTACTTCCCGCTTTGTAAGGCCACCTATCCAGGCGTGCAGCCGCTCCCTCGAGAAAAGTATCACCGCCACAAGCACTGCAAGGAAAACGGCCTCGAAGAACAACGAGAGAGCAATCATCACCCCGAGCACGAATGCAATAATCAGCGATATGTTGGTGGTGAACCCGAAACGCTTCCGCTTCTGCCCGTTCACATACATAAGGAGCGAGAAAACGCAAACTGCAGCGAACGCAACCACCGTCAAGGCGAAGCCAAACTGCAGCTGCTGCGAAAGCAGGGTGCTGACCGCCCCGAGAAGGGAGATAAGGGAAAACGTCCTGAGCCCAGCCATTGCATAGCGGTGGGAATACTCTCGCTCAAAACCCAGCAGCGCGCCCACGAGCACGGCGAGCACTATCTTTTCAAGGAAAACAAGGTCGACAGCCATGCGACCAGCTCAGACTTTTCTCTTGCCGGCAGACTTGACGGCTTTCACGAAACCCTCGGCGAGTTTACGCGTGTTGCCGCCTTCCTCGAAAATGGTCCCTACCTGGATCGCGTCAGCGCCGGCAAGTATCGCCTCCCCAGCCTGCTTAGTGGTGCGTATGCCGCCAGCAGAAACCAGTGGCATGAGGGGGTCAATGACCGCACGGACTGCTTTTATCATTTCGGTCTTGACAGGGCCAGTGGGCGGCGAGCTGCCTTTATCCAGAACTATGATGCGACTTCCGGAATATTCCCCACCAAGGGCGAGAGCCGCGGCAATCTGCGGCTTGTTGTCCGGCACGAAGTTGGCGTCACTCACCCAACCAACCGTAGTACCGTATTCCACAACTATGTAGCCGACCGGCAATGGCTCGACCCCGTAGCGCTTCAGTACGGGCGCGCCGAGCGTATGGACGCCGGTTATCCAGTAAGGGTTGCGCGAGTTCAACACGCGGTGGAAGTAGAAGGCGTCGGCGTGCTTGCATATCATGCTGATGTTTCCCGGAAATATGACTACTGGAACGCTGGACTTTTCCTTGATCTGCTTGACGGTATCATCAAGCAATTCGCCCTGAACCATTGTCGAGCCGCTTACCAGCACGACGTCGCTGCCTGCCTCGGCCGCGGCTATGCCGCGCTTGGCCGCGACTTCGGCGCTAGGGTGATCTGCTGGATCAATGACAGCGAAAAGCATGCCGCCGTCTCGCGCAACTGTGTCAAGTATGTACTTTTCAACCTTGCCCGCCCGCATGAAATCGTCCCTAACGGCTTTTTATCTCATTCATATATAAAGACTAGCATGCGCATACTCGTGACCGGCGGGACGGGCGCCATCGGCCGCGAACTCTGCACCCGACTTGCAAAGAAGCACCAAGTTGCCTCGTTCTCCAACACGCCCAATCCGGAGCTGGAAAAGGCCGGAATAAAACAGATCCCGGGTGATGTTACCAACTCGCAGGACTGCTTGAAGATTTTGGCCTTTAAGCCGGACGTCATCTACCACCTGGCAGCCGAGCTCAACGAGCTCTCTCCAAACCTCTGGAAAGTCAACGTTGAAGGAACAAGGAACGTGCTAGCGGCCGCCCGCAAAGCCGGCGTGAAACGATTCTTACACATTAGCACTGCAAGCGTACTCGGGAGCGCGCGCGGCAAGCCCCTCATTGAAGAAGACCCTTACCAACCCAGAACTGCTTACGAGCGCAGCAAGGCAGCAGGCGAAAAACTCGTTATTGAAAGCAGCCTTCCCTACACTATACTCAGGCCGTCGCTGCTCATCACCCCAAACGTTTACTGGAGGCAGATCTTCGAAGCCGCACGCAAGCATTACCCAGTCATCGGCAAAGGGGACAACAACTGGCACTGCGTCTACCTGGACGACGTGCTGGACGCGCTCTTGCTCGCGTTAAAGCCCGCTGCTGAAAACAAAGTGTATAACATCGCCGGCCCTGACGCAAAGACTTATTACCAGACTTACCAGCTAATCTGCAAAGTGCTAGGCATCGAGATGACCCACAAGCACGTTCCAAAGTGGCTGGTGAATGCGGCTTGCCTCGTTCACGAGACGAAATGCAGGTTGACTGGCAAGAAGCCCAACGTGACGCTAATGAGAACTAGCGTGCTGCGCCTGACCGAGAACCGATTGATAAGTATCGAAAAAGCGAAACGCGAGCTTGGCTACAAACCAAAAGTCACAACAGAAGAGGCAATACGCAAGACTG
>JACOVT010000027.1 GCA_016177165.1 Microcaldota archaeon | reverse complement strand
GTACTAAGGAGTGATGATATGGTGCAGGCACTAGTGACCTTGAACGAGCACGAAAACAGGATACTCAACATAGTAAAGGGCAAGTTTGGCTTCCATAACAAGAGCGAGGCAATAACACACATAATCGATGAGTATAATGAGGAGATACTCGAACCGGAGCTTAGGCCGGAATTCGTGAAAAAGATGCTAAAAAGGCGAGACGAATCGGCTGTTAAGGTTAGCGACTTTAGAAAGCACTTTGGGCTGAAATAGAATGTATGATCTGGAACTACGCAAAACCGTAGAAAAGATCTTTCAAAAGCTTGCCAGGAAAAACCCCAAACAGCTAGAAATAATCAACAAGAAAGTTCTAGAGATACGTGAAAACCCGCAGCACTACAAGAACCTTCACCCGCCACTACAAAACCTTAAACGTGTACACATAGACAAGAGCTTTGTGTTAACATTCAGCGTAGACGACGGCAGAAAAGTTGTGATGTTAGAGGACTACGACCACCACGACAACATTTATGGCCGCTAGCCGGCGCGCTACTTCTTCTGCGCGATTTCGATGCGCCGCCGAGGTTTAACGTCCGGGTTCGACTACTTCAACTCGCGTCAGTTTCTGGAGCGCCTTCAACTCTTCTGCCGAATAAGGCGAGATGAATACCAGCACGAAGCCATCCGGGTCGCGGAAAGCCGCCTCGAGCGTGCCCCAGTAATAGTGGCGCACAGGGAAAGTTATCTTTACATCGGGGTTGCTGAAAAGCGGGACCAGCGACTTGACGCGCACCATTGCCGAGACCTTTGGGCTCTCCACTTTTTGCCGGAACACCCGTTTGTCTTTCACTGCGACATGGTCCTCGGCTATCTCGAGCTGTGCGCTCTCGCCGATCTGGTAGGTAACGCCACTGTACTTTTCTGGCGCCGATGGCATTCCCTTTGGAAGCGCAGCGCGGAACTCGTCATCGCCGTAGCCAAAGACCGGCCTGAAGCCCAGCGACTCGTAAAACTCGCGCGAACGCGATATGTCCGCCACCTTTACATGGGTCCCGAACCCGACGACCTCACACTTCACGCAATTATTTTGTGGAATTTGGAGATAAAGCACTACGTAAACCTTTTAAACACTAATTCCATATTAGTATTGAATTAACATGGTCAAGGCAATCATCGACATATCCGGCGATGCGAACAGGACGCTCAACCTGATTAAGGCAAAATATAGCCTGAAGGACAAGTCCGCGGCCATCAACAGGATGGCCGAAGAATACGAGCGCGAGATACTCGAACCGGCACTTAGGCGGAAAACTCGGGGGCGCGTTCCAGTAGTCGTCCAGGACTCCGAGAACTATTTCGGGTAATCGAATGAAGGTTTTCTTCACCACCTCTTTCTGGGGCAAGCCGCGCTACCAGAGGTACGTCGACCGCATTGTTGCCGCGATAGAATCAACCGGCGCCACGGTGGTAAGCCCGGAGAAATCACGGGAGTACAAAACCTCGTTCACCAAGGAAAACATAAAGGCGTACGGCGACCGCGCACGAATACACTACGAGTTCATACGGCAAGGCATAGCGAATGCGGACGCGGTGGTGATCGAGGCGAGCCACGAGGACTTCCGCATCGGGCACGAGGCGACTCTCGCGATCATTTACAAGAAGCCGGTCCTCTGCCTTTCTCTCAACACCGACTACGGGAAACTAGTCCGCCACGAAGCATTCCGAGGAGTCAAGTATGATGAACGCAACCTTGAAAGCACAGTGCTGGCATTCCTGGAGCAGACCGGCAAGAGCCTCATTTCCAAGCGTTCAGTCCCGTTATCGCACTACAAGCGCTGGCCTGCGGCCGCAAAACAGCAGTCAGGCAAGTCGGTGGGAGTGCTTGGCGCCATCAACGTTGACCTGATAACAAAGGTGCCGTTCGTGCCGCATGAGAACGAAACCGTGATAAGCGAAGGCCTCAAGGTATCTCCCGGCGGCAAGGCCACAAACACGGCAATCGCCCTGTCGCGGCTTGGCCAGAAGACCTACATGATCGGCCGGGTCGGGAACGACGCGTTCAGCGAGAATGTGCGCAACGCTTTCAAGCTCGAGGGAGTCAACACCGACTTCGTCGACACCGACAATTTTTCCCCAACAGGAACTGTCATGGTAAACGTCGACTCACGGGGAAAGCACACGGTAGTGGTAAATGAAGACGCCAACGCGAGGATAAGCAGGAAGACGATAACCGACTTCTTCCGCAGCAAAGGCTCTGGAAGGCAGAAAGTGGATGCTTTTTACGCCACCCGGGAAGCGCTGCCGGAAATAGTCGAGGCCGGCATAAGGAACGCGGCAAAGCATGGAATACCGGTAATGGTGCTGTCAGCGCCGCAGGCCAGGCCGTTGGACGAGAAGCTGTACGGCCTCGTAGACTTTCTGGTTGCCAACAGGCAGAACGTAAAGGCGATGACTGGCGTGGGTGTCGAAGACCCGCAGTCTGGGGCCGAGGCCGCGCTCGCGCTCGTGGAAAAGGGGGCCAAGAACGCCATAATCACCTTGGGCTTGCAGGGGTCGGTAATCCTAAGGCATGGGAAAAGGGAGTGCGAGTACTACCCCGGCTTCCGCGTCCCTGTGGTTGACGAGACCGCCGCAGGCGACGCCTTCTGCGCGGGCTTCCTTGCCACATGGCTGCAGACAGGAGACATGAGGAAGGCAATGAGGTATGGCAACCTTTGCGGCGCGTTCGCAGTGACCCGCTTCGGGTCTTACGACGCCATGCCTTCACTAGACCAGCTAGAGCTGTTCCGCCCGGAGATCAACCCCAACCTGCGCCGCCAAGCAGCACTGGAATAATTTTCAATACAATTATTCTTAAATGAATAAAACACTCAGCAAAGTTCTTTAACCCTGCCGCGATCACCTAGCGGGGGTGGTCTGAGAAATCGAGTGAAAGGCGGCCCTGTGCGGGGCCGCCAAGCATCAAACAAAGGAATATATTGCTAGTTGGGTTTGTAGCATCATGGCAGAGCACCGGGCCAAACGGAACCGCTTTCGAGTGGTTGCGCCATACGTGGTGGGCGCCATCGTGATAATCGCGCTGGCATACTCCTTTTACCCAATCCAGCCAGCAAAGCAGGGCGGCGGAACCAACCAGACGATCGTCAACGAGACGGGCAACGTCACGTTCTCGCTGGCGGACTACGAGAATTCATCCGGCAAGAAGTTCGCCTCCCAAGCCCGCATAGCTGGCGAGTCGGACAAGGACGCGCTGCTTTTCGAGCACCAAGGGCACGGCTTCCTTATGGACCTGTCTGCCAAGGGCGAAGCCGGGTTGTCCTATTCCACCTATTCGCTTGCCAACCAGTTTGGAGAGAGCCCGGCTGTTGACCTGGTGAAAAACGTTGACAGGCTGGCTTTCCCGCAAGGCTGCGAGAACCGGCTGGACTACTGCCTCGAGACGGGCAACTTCCACCGGGCTGAATGCGACCGCATAGCTGGCGAGTCGGGCTGCTACTCGAACGCCTCCGCGTCCAATGTCAGGAACACCACCATGCACTCGACGTTCTTCGAGTACGACCGCCCGACCCAGCCGGGGTGCTACGTCACCAAGATAGAAGTGCTGATAGGCAAGGGCTTCAACCGCGTGGTGGAGTTATCGGAAGAGTGCAGCGACTGACCGACACCGCTTACGCAACACAGACTACGCTTTTTCGCAAAGCGTGACGATAAAGAGGCTCTCGTCCCCCAAGAACGGCTTCAGGTTGAGGGTGTTCCCAAAGTTTTCCAGAACGCGCAGGCCAGCTTTTTCCAGCATTGAGTCCAGCTGTGGCTTGGAGTAAAGCTGCATGTCGTAACTCTCGCGCGACTCGTGCAGCTTTTCCCAGTATATTGACTGGATGTATACCTCCTCGTTTACGTGGAGCACCCGCGCGCCGGGGTCGTACTTGTTGTCGTTGAACCTTACAAAGAAGTTGTCGCCCGATTGGTGGGCGCAGTCGATGAACCTTCCCTTCTTCGCGTGCAGGCGGAAGTAGTCGGCGTTGAACGCGTCGAAGAACAGCAGCCCGCCTTTTGACAGCTGGGATGAAAAGTTGCCCAACGCCGGTTGCAGTTGCCGTGGTGAGAGGTGGCAGACTGCGTTGAACAGGCAGGTTACCGCGTCAAACGAGCCGAAACAATCCGTGGTCATGTCTCCTTTGCGCAGGTCTACGTGCACGCCTGCTTCGGAAACTTTGCGTTTCGCAACGCGCATCATCGACTCGTTGAGGTCGAACGCCGTGACTTTGAACCCGCGCTTTGCCAGCTCGATCGAGAGCGACGCAGTGCCGCAGGCCGCGTCCAGCACCTTCGCCCCGCGCGGCAGGCGCGAGGCCATCAGGCCGGCGATTTTTGGATAGTCTAGGTAATAGCCGTGCAGCTCGTCGTACCATTCGGCGTTGCGGTCATACCACTCCTGCCCGGAAAGGTTTCCGCCCATGTACAGGTATTGCTGCCAAAACTTAAAGAGCCGGCTGGCCTGAAAACGGACTAAAAGCTTATAAACTATGGCGCGCCATAGTATGCTATGGTAACGACAATTCAGGTGCAGGAAGCGACCAGAGATAGGCTTGAGAAGCTCAAGGACCACCCTAGGGAAACTTTTGACGAACTTCTGCAGGACCTGATAGCCTTGAAGGAAGAAGAAAACTTGGAGCTGTCAGAGGAGGCCATAAAAGCCATTGAAAGATCCGAGGAAGACTTCAGAAAGGGTCGGGTTTACACAACACAGGAATTGACCAAGAAGCTCGGGATCCGATGGCCTTTGAAGTGAAATGGAGCGCGGAAGCCGAAAAAGGCCTCAACAAACTGCCGGCAAGCATAATAGAACGCATCCTGCTTAAAGTAGAACAAGCAAAAGTAAACCCATACTATTTTATGAGCAAGCTAATCGGAAGGCCGCACTGGAAGCTGCGAGTTGGAGATTACAGACTCCTTTGTGGCATTGACAACGAAAACAAAATACTAAAGATACATGAAGTCGACCACCGAAGCAGGATATACAAGCGCTAGTAGCAGAGCCTTCTACAAAGACCAGAAAACAGCCTAGGACTTAACTTTTAACACAACGCTGCCGGCAACAATATCTTTAAAAGCACAACCGCACGAGTATAACCCAGTAATATAGTTGTTTGTGACACAACATGCTAACTCCATGCGAAGTAGTTTTCAAGGGGTTCCTTCCCGCAATGAAGTCGTCTATCGCGCGGGAGCTTGCTAACCGGGGCTTTACGCAGGTTGAAATCGCCGACCAGCTGGGACTCACGCAGGCGGCCGTAAGCAAATACTTATCCGGAACATACTCCGAAAGCATAAAGGAGCTTGAAAGAAACCGGACAATTCGAGAATCAATCAAAAAAATATCGGGCGAGATAGAACACGAGCATGCTTCGCGCGCGAAACTCGCCAAGGGAGTCTGCCAGACCTGTGAAAAGTTCCTTGGCGACAAGTGGGACTGCCGGGTCTCAAAATACGCCACAGACGAACGGCTCGAGCGGGTTTTGGAAACAATGCTCGCAAAAAGCGTTCCAGCAGACGAGTAGATGCCAAATAGAAGGATTATCATGAACGAAACGAAGGAAATGAAGGAAATGAACGAAGAAAAGCTAGAAATTGTAGACCTCCATGTAGCGGTAGATGGCAAAGAGATACTAAAAGGCGTGACCC
>JACOVT010000015.1 GCA_016177165.1 Microcaldota archaeon | reverse complement strand
TTCCTGTGCGGCATGCCTGATCGTCCGGTTCTGGAGAAAACCACCCTCGAGGGCCGCAGCCCGAACGTCGCCAAGCTGAGGTCGCGTTCTGACACCATCCCAGCGGGCTTCTTGTCACGCATGACGACCAGGCGCTTGACGTGCTTGCGCTTCATCTCGTTAGCGGCGTGGAATATAGACTGGAACTCTTGTATGGTCTTTGGAGTCGTGCTCATCAGCTCGCCAACGCTTGCAAAACCAGTGAAGTTTTCCGCAAAGTGGCGCGTCAGGTCGGTCTTAGTGACTATCCCTAGCACGTCGCCGCCCTTTACGACCGGGATTCCTGAAATGTGCTTTTCGCTCATCAGCCGTGCCGCCTCTTGCGGCGAATCATTAGGAGTCACGGTGATCACGTTCTTGCTCATGACCTGCGAAACTGGGATGGCGTCTATGGATCTCCGTTCTCGCAGCAGCGCGTTTGCCAAGTCGTTGTCGGTAACCATGCCCCTTACCTTGGTGTCGTAGACGAGCACGTGCGACACGCCACGCTTTACAAATACGTTCCTCACGTGCGCAAGCGTGTCTTGCGGCGAGACTGCGTAAACCTGATCTGATGCGATTCCTAGTAGGCTCATGCGACCACTAGTAGCAGTCCTCGCACTTCAGCGCTCCCTGTGAATACCTTAGAGATTCGGAGTAGTTGCCGCATTCCTCGCATTCGCCGCTTAGCAGCATCAGCTTTTCGGAGGACGGGACGCGCTCGAGCATCTCGCGCTCGCGCGCCAGGTCGACGAGCGCGGGTTCTGCGTGAACAATGTCAGTCTGCGTAATAATGCCTATCAGGCCGCGGCGCGTCACGACTGGTATCCTTGATACGTTGAGGTCGCGCATCAGTCTTGCCGCTTCCGTGACGTCGGCCTCTGGCGATATTGTCCTGACAGGCCGGGACATCACGCCCGACACTGTTGTCTTGGCCGGGTCTTTGCCGGCAGCGACGACCTTGCTTATGATGTCTCCCTCTGTGATTATGCCTGTGAGCTTGTGCTTCTCGTTCACCACGGGCATGCCGCCTATCCCGGTGCGCCGCATCACGTTGGCCACTTCGCGTATGCTCGTGCCCTTGTGGCAGACAAGTACTCCGCGGTGCATCACGTCGCCGACCTTCACCAAAGCCATCCAACCACCAGCCAATCTAGAACAAGGCGCGGGAGTTTTTATGCCTTTAGATGCTGCGCGCCAAGTAATCCCTGAACTCGACGTGCCGTTCGTCTCGCTTGGCCTTGAACTCGCCTGCAACGAGCTCGCGGCAGTAAACGGGCGTCCTGCGGAGCGAATAGCACAAGAGTGGCGTGGCGTTGTACCTGCTTGCAAGGTCGACGAGTGGCTGGAGGCCGTAGACGTAGAGCGCGTCCTTGCTCGTCTTCTTGCACTGGACAAAGAACCTGCCGCCGCGTGGCGAGAGCGCGACAACATCGAGCTCGCTCCTGCTCGCAGGCGAGCGCAGCACGAGCAGGCCGCGCTCCTCGAAAGCCTGCTTCACCTTGTACTCTAGAGAATAACCTCGCGAATAGTTTGTTCCCATGCGCTCACGCCAGCTTCAGGTGGCCGGTAAGCTTGTGTATGTCCTTGTCGGTCCACGGGCCGATCGCCGCGCAAGTAACAGTACCTGGATCGAGTTGGGTGAGTCCGGCGTCAGCTATCACTGCAGTAGGAATCTTTTTGGGAACGCTCTTGTAGAGGTCAAAGAGCTCGTGCTCGTCCTTCACCCACAGCACCACTTTCTTTTGGCCCTCCATCAGCCACTTGTCCGCTACCTTGGGAGCATGCTCGACAGCCTCCAAGTACGCGGAAACGCTGGCGTGCGCCACCTGCGCAGCCATTTTCCCGCGGCCTAGCTTGAGGTCCTTGCGGACAAGAATTACCTGCTTCGGGTCCTCCTCTTTTGCCATGGTTTCAGCAAGCTCTTTAATCTTAAAAGCCTAACATGTGCGTGGACGCTTCCAAACTGGCTGCGCGCATATCCGAGCTCGACCGCCAGCGGCGCGAGCGCGCTGAGAAACTGCGCCCGATGTTGGCCTTGCAGGCGCACGCTGCGCCGGTGACGGCCACCGTGGCTGCCGTAGACGGCGGGCTTCTGCACGACGAGTTGCACGGCCTCAACGTGACGCTGGTGCGCGCCATGGCTGCAGTGATGCGTTTCAACGCAGGCCGCCTCGAGATGACCTCCTACTTTCCGGAATCAAACGTAGAGCCCAAGCTGTTCTGGGATTTTCACGACGCAGAAATGGAAGAGTTCCGGAACAAGCACTCCCTCTACCGCATTCTAGAGGAGGTCTCGCTGGGCGTGCGCGTGCTGGAGCAAGTGCGCCCGAAGTTCCTGCTGATGCATGGCTCGCTCGTCCCGCAATACGTGGACAAGCCGCGCGAAGGCTCCACCTCCTATTTGCTCTATCAGCAAGTAGTGAGTGAGTACGAGAAACTCTTTCGCCTCTCGCAAAGCCTCGACTGCCCGGTGCTGGGGATAGTGGAGGATTCGCGCGGCACCCGCGTATCGCGCGAGTGTAGTGACAGCTGCCCGGACACGGTCCTCTTGTCGTACGTGCTCCGCGAGCAAGAATGCACGCCAGACTTTTCCTACGCCCAAAACCCGCAGGAACACCCGGTGCTCAAGACTTTCCGGCCGGGTGATGCTTCCAAGCTTCGCCTGTTCTACGTCTGCACAGCCGCTAGAGATAGGCCGGTGCGCGTCGAGTATTATGATTACGGGCTCAACTCGCGCGGCCTCGCCGGACTCGTCTTGGGGCTGTGTGGCTTCTCGAAAGACTACGGCATGCCCTCCCCGATAGTGGAGGCTGACTTGGCAGCGCGCCTCGATCACGGGTGGCTGGCTTCACTGAAAGCAGAGCTGAGCGCAACGCAAACTGATTTATTGATGGAGAAACGAAGGAACAGGAGGCCATTCTAATGCTCGGAAGGATCATCGCAACCGAAGAGGGGCCAACGCCATCGCAGTTCTGCTTCTTGTCGTCCGCGCGCGTTGACAAGAACTCGTTCGTCGAGTACGAGCTAGATGGCGGCCGCGGGCTTGCCATGATAACAGATTTGCGCAAAGACAACCGCTACTACTCGGAAGCAGAGAACGTCCACCAGTCTGACCGCGCCGGAGTTGACTTGTCAGCTCGCTTCCCCACGGGCGAGTGGGAATACCTGCTTGCCACGTGTCAAGTCCACGGCCTGCTAAAGGATGGCCGCGTACTGCGTGCGACCACGGCGCCTTCTCCGGGCACGAAGGTAGGCAAGGCAGGCAACGACCTGCTGCAAGTGTTCCTTGGGTTCGAGCAAGGCGGCCTCCACATTGGGAGCGTGGAACACCACGACCTTGACGTGCGCGTGCCTGTCTCGCGCCTGTTCCAGAAGCACGTTGCAATACTCGCCATGTCCGGGGCAGGCAAGAGCTACCTGACGTCAGTGATTCTGGAAGAGCTGCTCTCTAGAAAGCAGGAGCAGACGCCTGCCGTTGTGCTCGTTGACGTGCACGGCGAATACAGCTCGCTCGCCGACGATACCACGGTTCGAGGGCGCGTGAGAGTGATTCGCGGCGAAGACCTGAAGCTTCCAGTATCCTCATTGTCTCCGCACGACTTTTTCACGCTGATACCGGACGCGAGCGCCCCACAAAAGAGGGAGCTGCGCCGCGTGATCGAGGAAGCGCGCCACGCAATGAGGGAAGGTTCCGGCCCGTACGACATGCAAGAACTGGTCAAGCGCGTCGAGAACGACTCGAAGATGAACGAGTTGGTGGCAGAAGCGCTCGTTGCGTGGCTGTCCGGCCTTGACGCCACAAACCTTTTTGACAAGCATGGCATGGATGTTGCAAAGCTGGCGAACGTCGGCAACCTGTCAATACTCGACCTCGGGGAGATGATTGACTCGCGCAAGAAGCAAATGATCCTATCCTACATTGCGGGCCAGCTGTTCAACAAGCGCCGCGCCAACAGCATACCTCCTTTCCTGCTCATAGTAGAGGAGGCGCACCAGTTCTGCCGCGAAGGCGCAACGTCCGGTGACTCGCTCTCGCGCGATATAATAGAGACAATAGCGCGCGAAGGCCGCAAGTTCGGCGCATCGCTCTGCCTCATCTCGCAGCGGCCCATCCAACTTTCCACAACGGCGCTCAGCCAGTGCAACTCGGTTGTCATCCTGCGAGTTACCAACCCTTATGACATCAAGCACATCGGCGAGTCGTGCGAAGCCCTCGACCGCTCTTCGTTGGACTCGATAACCACCCTTCAGGTTGGCGAAGCCCTGATCGTGGGAGAGGCCGTGCGGTTCCCACTATTTATCAAAGTAAGGCAGCGCCGCTCGCAAGAGTCCCGCCCTTCCAAGACGCTAGAGGAGATGGCTGGCGAGTTCGCCTCGTCGAGACTCACCCGCGCGGCAGACGCGGCCGCGTTCATGTAGCAGCACGTTTAAAAAGCCTCGCGCGCAGAATACTCACGCTAGTTTTGATCCATATGACTGAAAGGCAGTTGACTCTGACTCGTTTTGAGCTTGCCAGGGTGCTTGGAGCCCGCGCGTTACAGGTATCGATGGGCGCTCCCATAATGCTGAAAAACTCCGGAAACCTGAAGAACGCGGCCGATGTGGCGATGCGCGAGCTCGAGGAAGGAGTCCTACCCCTCACCGTGGTGCGGAGCCTCCCGGGTGGCTCTAGAGAACTCGTGAACGTGAGTGAACTTTATGGGAAAACAAAGAAGCAGCGTGCTTCGTAGGAAAGCCGAAAAGCTCTTCGAAATGTTCCAAGACAGGTTCTCGGACAACTTCGACCAGAACAAGCGCTTCCTTGACACGCTCCACATATTCAACGACAAGATATCCCGCAACATCATTGCCGGCATAATAGTCAAGATGGTCAAGACGAAACGCGCAGAGCAGGCGGCTGCCTAGCCCTCAACCATTATGCGCGTGGGCTCGTCCCTCTCCTTCTCCCTCTCAAACCTGTACAGGTTGCCCGAAGCCGCGCTCTCGAGCTCTTCTTCATGGGTAATGATAAAAACCTGATCCACAAGTTTAGGTAGGTGGTCGCGCAACGTCCTGGCGAGTTCGCGTATCCCGTTCTTGTCCAAGTTGTGCGTCGGCTCGTCAAGCACGAGCCACGACAAGTTTTGTGTGAGGACGAGCGACAGCGCAATACGTAGAGCAAGGCAGGCTGTGCTCCTTTCACCACCGCTGGTTATTCCCTCCACACCAACCCAATCGCCGTTGCGGCTGTTCAACTGCAACACGTAGTCGCCGCTGTCGTCCACTCCAAGGCGTAGCGCAAGGTAGTCCATGTAAGGGTAGACGTGCCGCCACACTTCCGTCAACGCGACATTTGTCTCCTCGGTGAACTCCTGCCGCAACGATGACTGGACATCCTGCAACGCCTTTTGCAACTGCTCAAAGCCTGCAACGCTCTCCTGCATCTCATGCGACTCCCGTGCGGCCTGCTCGGCCCGCTCCTTGACAGCAGCTAGCTCTGACATGCGCTTTCGACGCTCTTCCAAAAGACTCCTGGAAGAGCGCTGCTCCTGCCGTGACAGGGCAAGCTGCTTCTCGAGCTCCTTAAGATTATCTGCAGCCTTGGCCTCTTCATTTTCGTCATACCTTACGGCCGCGGCCTTTTCGCGAGCCAACCGCGCGGTCTCCTTCTTGTCGCGCAGCTCCTGCTCTGCCTCATGATATTCCAGCGCCTTTTCAAGCACCCGCAGCTCAACGTCTATCTCCTCGGGCTTGCGCGGCAGCCGCATGTCGGCCAGCGCAGTGGTTATCTCCTTCTGCCTGCGCGCGCTCTTCTCCAAGGTTGAGCGCAGCGCCGCCAGACTTGCCTCAATAGCCACTCTTTCGCCCGCAGCCTGCTGGGCTGCAGTGAGCCTTTCGCCAAGCGATACCTTCTCCGAGTTTAGCTTCGCAAGAGCCTCTTCGCAGGCGCGCACGCTTGCCTCGAGCTGCCTGACCCGCACAGCCTTGGATGCCTTGATTTCGCCAGCCTTCTCCGGAGCCAGCCTCGTCTCGCAGACAGGGCAGCGTTCGCCACCACGGTGCAGCGCCTCCAGCTCGCCGGAAAGCTGTGCTATTTCATGCCTTGCGCTGAATGCCTCGCCCGCCATCTTTTGAGCCGCAGATTCCAGCAAGGCAATGCGAGCCTGCAACTCCGCAGCGTCATCCTTTGCAAGCGAGGAGAGTTTTTTCTCCAAGCGCTCCACGTCGGCGAACGCGCCATTAGAAACTGCATTTTCCCGCTCATACTCTTTCTCGAGCTTTTGTATGCCCGTCTGGGCCGCAACGGCGTCATCACGCTCCTTCCTCAATTCATCCATCTTGACGCGCAGCTCGACAGGCGTGACGCTGGACTTTTCCAGCCTTGCAAGCTTCTCCTCCAAAAGCCGGGCCGCTCCCTCGGCAGACTGGGCCAAGCCACTTAACTCCCTGAACTCGCGCTCCTTGAGCCTCAGCGTGCCCAGCTCTTCCTTTGCCAGCACCACGGCAGACAGTATGGATACTATCCGGTTTTCCAAGTTTACTAGCACCAGCTCACCGTCAACCACAGCTTGCCTCAGCTTTGGCAGCTCTGAAAAGTCCGGAACAGCAGATGCAGTCCGCTGCGCCTCGCTCACCAGGTCGCGCAACCGCGTGATCACCGTCCCGAGCGTCTTGCGCGCGTTCTCAAACTTTGAAATCTTCAACAATTCATCTATCTTCTGCTTGCGCTGGCCCTTCGGAATCTCCAAGAAGTAGTCTATCGCATTCTGCTCGCTGTAAACAGCGCGCGAAAAAAGGTCATAGTCCAGCTTCAACAACTCGGACACCTTCTCGTCCACGCGCGAAGGCTGTGGCCCCTCCACGAGGTTTCCATCAAGCCGCAGCTCGGCCGTTGACGCGGCCGCGCTCTTTCCGCGCTTGATACGGCGCGTTACCGAGTAAGTCTTACCGCCAGCCACGAAGTCCACGGTGACAGAGGCTTCCTGCTTGCGAGCGGGCTTGTTCATCACCACGTCATCCAACCGCAGCTTCCGCGACTGCAAGTCCGGGAACGTGCCAAACAACCCGAAACATATGCCGTTGATGGCAGAGCTCTTGCCAGAACCCATGGCGCCGACAATCACGTTCGTGCCCTTGCCAAACGCAAGCTCGGTGTTCTCGTGGGAGCGCCAATTGTGCAGCGCTAGGCGGGTTATCACGACAGGTTACCGTTTTTAGCCATTTAATCCCTTTCTACAGCATGAAGCTTGCCTGCGATGCCATGCTCGGAAAGCTGGCACGCTGGCTGCGCATACTCGGGTTCGACACCATTCTATTCGACTCCAAGACGCCTGATGCAATGGTAACAAAAAAGTCGAAAGGTCGCATTCTCCTAACGCGGGACAAGCGCCTAGCCAGACAACCAAAAGCCGTGTACGTGCTCTCGCACGACATCGAAGGCCAGCTCCAAGAAGTATTCGGCGCGCTAAAGCTCAAGTCCGGTTTCCCGCGCGGAACCCGTTGCCCGCTGTGCAACGGAAAACTGACAAGAACAGCCAGGCCGATTTCCATTCCCGAGCGCGTGCGCTCCTGCTTGTTCTGGCGCTGCCAAAAATGCGGGCACGCATATTGGCGCGGCAGCCACTGGGTTAAAATAACCCGCACGGCCGAACAGTTACATGCGAAGAAAGGAATTCCTAAATGCACTGCAACCCCCATTCAACAGGTTTGATGCAGCCGCAGGCGTGACAGAGTTCCAGACAACGCACCCTGAAACGTTTGATGAAATACGCCGCGCCATAAGTGGATTGCAAGGCCAACCAGCTAAAGACCAGTTTGTTCTCAACCCCGGCTTTTTATGGCGGTTTCAAAACCTCAAGGCGCGCGACCCCGATCGGGCCCGTGGAGTTCTTTCGCACTTGCAAGAGCGCATCGCACAAATGCCGGCGAGGGCGGGGCGCAGGGGCATAAAGCCGCTCGTGGCAGAAATAAGACAGTACGTGCAAAACGAGCTCGACCATTTGGTAGCCACCAGACGCCCCGTGGTAAAAGTCAAGAAGATCCGGCGCCCGCGGGCGTAGGCTGCACCGGGGTTTTCAGGAGATCAGCGTCACGTCCAGCGTCTCGACTTCCTTGACCCCATCAACTTTCCGCAACTTTTGCTCGATTTCCTCGGGCTTGTCAAGCTTGTCGTCTATCAGGAACCCGCACTTCACCAGCTCCAACCCGAAAGCGATAGGCTCCCGCTGCACCCCACGTATCTTGTCAAGCCTGCCTATAGCGTCCACGAGCTTCGCCAGGTCGTAGCCTTCCTGCGGATACACCCGATAGACTATCATCGCTTTTCCCATAAACAACACACCCCGCCAAACCAGGAACAAAAACCCGTTTGCCCGCCACCAGTAAATGTTAAAAACGTATCGCTGCTAAGGCCCTTCAAAGCTGCACTCGCCGCACTTGTAGTGGACGTTGGTCTGCCTGCACTTGAGACAGCGCACAACTTCGCAATTCCCGCAAGAAGGACACTTGAACCTGACGTAGTCCCCGCTTACCTCGCGCCTGCAAGAAACACACCTCATAAGGGTCACGCTCAGAAAGAGCAAGTGCTTTTATGCACTACGGCATATAAAAACTCTGTGTACGCCCCCATAGTCTAGGAGCTTTTTCCGCTGTAAAGGTGAGATCGTTGTCTCACCGGTACCGAGAAAAACCTCGGAAAAGCGTAACGCTTACTCGTGGAAAAAGCTGGAAAGCCCGGATAGGACATAACCCTGCGAACAAGGGGTTTCACCCCTTCGTGAACCCCACGGACGGCAAGGTTAAGAGACGGGTTCAAATCCCGTTGGGGGCG
>JACOVT010000014.1 GCA_016177165.1 Microcaldota archaeon | reverse complement strand
CGTCGGGATCTACAGCGCGGCTTTCCGGGTTTTCGCCTTCATAGTGATGTTCCCCATAACTCTCGAAAACGTCCTATTGCCTACCCTCTCGGGACTCTTCCACGAGTCGAGGAGGAAAATGGAAGCGGTCTACTTTCGGGCGGTCAAGTACAACCTCCTACTGTCGGCCGGCCTCGCGGTGGTCGCCTTCTTCGCCGCGCCTGCGCTCGTCGATCTCCTCTTTCCAAAATACTCCCAAGCAATAATCGTGTTTGACGTGATGCTGCTCGCCTTGATAGTTTACGGCTTTGGCAGCGGCCAGCGCTCCATCTTCTTCGCGTTCAAGGCACAGAGGCAGTTCTTCTACTCTTTCCTTTTCACGCTTGCCATTACTTTCGCTGCAGGCATCCCCGCCTCGATCATGTGGAACGGTGTCGGCATGGCCGGCGTGTTCGTGTCGACGCTCGTGCTGGCAACCGCCCTCCGATCTTACTACATAGCCAAGCTCGACAGGCGTTTCAGGGTGCGCTTCCATGAGCTGCTGCGCGTGGATGAGTTTGACAGGAAGCTGCTCGCCAGGGCTTGGCAAAAAGTGCTCCACAGGCAGCAGCCGCCCGACGAGGCCGTCAGGCCTTGACCTGTCCTTGCCTGAACCAGTCGACGAACCTTCTTATCCCGTCTTCCATGCCGACCTTGGGCTCGTACCCCAGCAGCCGGCGGGCCTTGCCTATGTCGGCGTACGTTAGTGGCACGTCGCCCGGCTGGTCGGGCAGCCTGTTTATCTTCGCCTTCTTTCCCACATGCTTCTCGATGAGCGAGACGAGATGGGAAAGCTCTACAGTGCGGCCGCTCCCGAGGTTGACTATCTCAAAAGGGTGGGGCTTGTCCAGCGCGCTGACCAAGCCATCGACCGTGTCGCTGATGAACGTGTAGTCCCGCTTGGATGTTCCGTCCCCGAAGAACGGGATCTCCTTGCCGTGGTGTATGTGGTGCACGAACTTGCTGATTGCCATCTCAGGTTTCTGGCGCGGGCCGTAGGAGGTGAAGATGCGCACGCATGTTACGGGCAGCTTGTAAAGGTGGTGGTAGGTGTAGCAGAACAGCTCTGCCGCGCGTTTGGACGCTGCGTACGGGGATATGGGCCTCTCGATCGGGTCATCCTCGCTGAAGGGCACCTTCGAGTTAACGCCATAAACGCTCGAGCTGGACGCAAACACAAGGTTGCGGACGCCGGTGTTGCGCATCGCGTCAAGCACGTTGATCGTGCCGTTGACGTTCACGTCCTGATAGAGGTTCGGGTCCTCCAGCGACGGGCGCACGCCGGGCCTGCCGGCCATGTGCAGTATGCCTTCCACACCGTGCGCATCGATCGTCTCCTTCAGCTTGTTCTTGTCGCGCACGTCCCCTTCCACTAGCGCAAACTTGGGGTTGCCAATGTTGTGGCGTATGTTGCCACGCTTGACAGCCGGGTCGTAAAAGTTGTCGAAGTTGTCATAACAGACCACATCGTCGCCGCGCGCCAGCAGCGCGTCCACCAAGTTAGACCCAATGAACCCGGCCCCGCCCGTAACCATGACCCTCATTTCACTACCCCCCGGAACCAGTCGATCGTCTGCCTGAAGCCATCCTCGACGTGCACGTGTGGCTCCCAGCCCAGCATGTTTCTTGCCTTGCTGATGTCCGGCTGCCTGCGTGCAGGGTCGTCTTCGGGCCTGCCCGTGAACACTATCTCCGACCTTGTTCCGCTGAGCCTCTTGACAAGGTTCGCGGCCTCTAGTATGGTCATCTCGTGCGGGTTGCCAAGATTGAACAGTCCTCCCCTGACGTGGTCGGCCTCGCCCAGACGAACGAGGCCGTCCACCAAGTCGCTCACAAAGCAGAAGCTGCGCGTCTGCTTCCCATCTCCATGCACTGTCAACGGCTCCCCCTTAACCGCTTGGGTCATCAGGTTGGGGATCACGCGACCGTCATCCTTCCTCATGCGGGGACCATAAGTGTTGAAGATGCGCGCTATGCGCGTGTCCACCCCGTACTTGCGGTGGAACGCCATCGTCATCGCCTCCGACACCCTTTTACCCTCGTCATAGCACGACCTGACGCCGTTGGGGTTCACGTTGCCCCAATGCTCCTCCTTTTGCGGGTGGTGCAGCGGGTCGCCGTAAGCTTCACTCGAACCGGCCAGCACGAAGCGCGCGCCGCGCTCCTTAGCGAACGCCAGCGCGTTGTACGTGCCAGCAGTGTTGGCAAGCAGTATCTCCACTGGTATGCGGTGGAAGTCCACCGGACTCGCAGGGCTCGCCAAGTGGAATACCGTGTCAAACCCATCCTCCAAGTCGAACTTCTGGCAGGTAGTGGTGTTGACGAACGAAAACTTATCATTGCCAGTAAAATGGGCGATGTTACGCTGCGAGCCCGTAACCAGATTGTCAAGGCAGACCACCTCTACCCCCCTAGAAAGCAGCGACTCGCACAGGTGCGAACCGATGAACCCGGCACCGCCAGTCACTAACACCTTCTTCAAAGCCATGAACATCTTCCCACTGACACCAAATCCCTAGTCAGGCGGCAGCAGCGTCTCCGCCAGCTTGTGCGCCTTCATGTAAGAATCCATGCTCCCTATATCGACCCAAGCGCGCGGGTTCGCACGATAACCGTACAGTTTCCCATCCCTTGCAAGCTCAGGGAATATGGTGTGCTCTATCTTCACCTTCTCGAACGGCACCCTGCCAAGCGCCTCAGGCGTCAGCACGTAATGCCCCGCATTTACAAGATTCGAGGGTGCCTTGTCGCGCGTAGGCTTTTCGACGAACTCGTGGATCTTCTCCGTCTTCTCGTCGTACTTGACCACGCCGAACTTGTGGACCTCTTCCCACGGCACCCCGAAAAGGGCATCCGTTGCCAATGCATCATCATGCTTCTCATGGGTCTTGACCAGCGCGTCCACGTTTATGTCGGTCATGTTGTCCCCATAGGCAACCACGAAAGGCTCGTCGAACTTGTATTCCATGTTTATGGCCTTGAGGTCGCCGCCAGTATCCCAAGCTAGCGTCTGGATCACCCGTATCGAAACGCCGTCGCGCGTGTGCTTCAAGTAGTTCTCCACCTGGTCGCGCATGTAGGAAACGTTGACGATGATTTCGTCTATCTTGCTGCAGGTGAGCACGTTGTCTATGGCGTAGTCGATGACAGGCCTGCCGGCTATGGGCAACAGCGGTTTGGGTATGCCGTAAGTCAATGGCCTCAAACGGGTCCCGGCCCCGGCTGCCATAATAACTGCCTTCATACACCCACCAACACAACCGCCCTCATACACCCACCAACACAACTGCCCTCATCCACTCACCAACAGATTCCCTCATACCTTTTAGTCTTTATAACATTTCTGCCATCAACCACCAGCCCTTCAAAGTTGCTAAAGAGCGCTGCGTCCCTGAACTCGGTCCATTCTGTCACTATAAAGCAGACGTCCGCATCCCGCAGGCATTCTCTTGCCGAAGGCGCGTAAGCAACCCTGTCGCCCAACAGCTTCTTAGCGTTTGCTTCTGCTTGCGGGTCGTACGCCCTTACCCGGGCGCCCTCCCTTAGTAGGGCTTCAATCAGCACCAGCGAACGGGCTTCACGAACATCATCGGTGTCGGGCTTGAACGCCAGCCCCAGCACCGCCGCGCTCTTGCCCTTCAATGGCAGGTGCTTCTTTGCCAATTCTACGAGTCGTAATGGCTGGTTGGCATTCACCTCTTCGACCGATTCGAGCAGTCGGGGCTTCAACCCGAGCTGGCGCATCTTGGCGATCAGCCCTTGCACGTCCTTGGGAAAACACGAGCCGCCATAGCCGGCGCCTGCACGCAAGAACTCCCCACCGATTCTTTTGTCGTGCCTCATACCCTCCACCACGTCATACACGCTGATCCCCAGCTCCTTGCAGGCGTTGCCTATCTCGTTTATGAAGCTTATCTTGGTCGCCAGGAACGAGTTTGATGCGTACTTGACCATCTCTGCAGTAGTGAAATCGGTTTCCACTATTGGAGCGCCAAACCGTTCATAGAGGCTGCGCATCGTCGCGCGCGAGCGCTCGTCCTGCGCTCCCACCACGACGCGGTCAGGCTTCATGAAATCCGAAACGGCCGTGCCCTCCCTCAAGAACTCCGGGTTCATCGCCACGCCAAAATCTTTTCCGAGACCGAGCCCAGTCTCGCGCTCAATGCGCTCCACCACCCCCCGCGTAGTCCCGGGCGGCACCGTGCTCTTCATCACCACCACCCTGAACTTTTCACCATCTTTCTTGAGGCATTCTATCACCTGTGAAACGCACCCGTCAACGTACGAAAGGTCAGCAGAACCATCCTCGCGGGAAGGCGTGCCAACAGCAATGAAAACAACATCCGAGTCCATCGCCCTTTCGAACTCGGTAGTGGCCTCAAACTTTCCGCGCCCGATTGCATCAGCCAGCACCTCTTCGAGGCCGGGCTCGTAGATCGG
>JACOVT010000019.1 GCA_016177165.1 Microcaldota archaeon | reverse complement strand
GGGGTAATGCGCGCCAACTGATTGTATCTGGCGATGAGATTCCATCCGAGAAAGCGCGCGAGATTTCCGGGTCAAGATGGGTGATCGAGCGCGACGAGAACCACTCCAAGTCGCGAAACACCTGTCTGGCCTGCGGCATCTGCGGCTCTTACGAGCCATACGTGTGGGTGTCTTCGGCAGGCGTTGTTATACGCGGCTTCCACCCTCAGTGTTCGGAAGATATAGTGCCGGAAGTCTCGCTGGAAGGCAGGACGATAAGGATTCAACCCCGCAAGTTCAGCCTGTCGTTCCAGACGCGCAACGACGTGGGGCTCATAACCTTTAAGGTGTCGGAGAACGGCTCGGCCGAACTCATAACGTCGGATGCGCACTACTGGGATAACCTAACCCAAGCACAGCTAAAAGAGCTCAAGGCTCGCGTGCGCGACAGCAGTTTCTTCACACTAAAAGATGAGCGTAGTGGGTGCCCATTAAAGGGGCCGCATGAGTCGATCTGCGCAACCCAAGAGACCGCCCGCATAACTGTAAACGCCGACGGCAAGAGCCACTCGGTCTGGTCAGACGACCCGTTGGTTCCCACTATTGACACCAGCCGCTCAAGAGAGCTAGCCGAGCTGATGAGCGGACTGTACAACCTGCGCGGCTACTACCCGTACAACGACACGTCGCACGGCCAAGTCGCATGGCAGCATGGGGTCGAGTACGTGATGCGTGGGGGAAAGCAGTACTGGAAAGATACGATGGAACAAGAGAGACCACGAGAGCAAGAGGCGTTCTCGCGCCTGCTCGTGGTCGGCCTGCTGCTCAACAACTCCTCGCTCCCTTCCAGCGACATACTAAATGCCGAATGGGTGATCCAGCCTGACGAGCGTTATTCGATGGGAGTTTGCGCCGCGTGCGGGATCTGCCCGTCGCCGCAGAAGTACAAGTGGGTAACGAGCAACGGCTATGAAATCTGGGGATACCGGCCGCAGTGCACTGAAGAGTGGGTGATAATGCTCCAATGGCCGGGCCTTGACAAATCAGTGGAGCTGTACAACGGCTAGCCGGTCTCGACCTCTTCGATCTCGTAGAAGCCGCGGTTGGGGGATTCCATCACTCTGTGGGCTTTCTTGACGCGGATCGGCTTGTCGAACAGGGGGCAGTTAAGGACAAAAGACTCGAACTCGCCGCCTTCGCCGCCAATGTGGATGCCATACTTCTTATGGAGCCGCTTCAAGTCCCGGATGGCGTCCTCATCCAGCTTTCTTCCAAGCCAGGACTCGTCAAGCCCGTCGGCGGCAATGCCCGTGAATATAACCTCAAAACCTTCTGCCAGTTCTTCCCTCAAGTTGGTTTCCGGATCGCGCTTCCACAAAGGCGCGATCGATTCCAACCCCAACTCTTGGCAGACTGCGTCGACGCGCTTCTTCTGGTAGACGCTGGCAAGCGCGCCCGACACGACTCCTTCTATTCCCTCAACCCGCGAAATCGCAAGGCGCAAGTCGACGAGCTCCTTCTCCTTTTCGCCCTCGGTATCAACCATGACGTGCGGGAACCTCATCAGCTTTGCCTGCAGCGGCGTCAGCTGGAGATTGGGATAATGGAACATGTACGACTCAGCATGCTTCGGTACGAGCGTGACGAGCGCGCGTATCTCGTGGCCCTCCTTGAACGCCTTGTAGGCCGCAAAGCTGGAGTCCTTTCCTCCGGAAAACAGGCAGGCAACCCGCATGACTTGTTTAGGAAGGCGCTGCTAAAAAGCCTAGCGCACTACCCGAAGACGCGTGCGTTCTTGGCCCACAAGAACAACAGCACAACCACCGCGGCGATGATTGCAAGCTTTCCCAGCTTCCGGAAAACGCCCGGCTGCGTTCCTTCCTGCATTGAATGGGCGGCGCGGGCAAGCCCCTCCTCCTCGCCGGCCTGTTGCTGCCTCTCTAGCGCCTCGCGGAGGCGCGCCGTTGTTGTTTCTTCGCTTTCAACACGCTCTTCCCCTACGGCAGACCGTTCCTCTGCTTCCCTTATGTAGGCAGCTCCGCGGCGCGCCCGCGTGCGTTCAGCCCGGATCGGGTTCATTCAACCACAACAAGAACTAGAGTCCGAGGAATCCGGCAATGAGCGCAATGAAAACCACGATGACTAGTAGTACGAACATCATCTTGACGAACTTGGCCCCGTGCTCTGCCCCGCCCGGAACTGCAAGGATTGCCCGCTTGCCAGCGCGCGACTTGAGGACCAGGCGCGTAAGTTTTTGGTCGCTCAGCAAGCCTAACTCTTTTAACGCCTTGGCTTTTTCAACGCTTGCCGCGTCGCCGCGAAGCACGCCCCGTTCGATCGCCTTGCGTTCTTCCAATATCTCCCCAAGGAAGGCGCGCTGCTGTGCCTTGTTGACGTTTAGTTGGCCGTATGCGGCATGTTTCGAGTCAATGTCAGGAATAGCCCTTCTCAGCGGGCCGAGTATTGCCGCATCAGTTCCAACCACGCCCTGAACTACCCTCATCCGCGCAGAACTTCTGTATGCCATTTATCCTTCCCTCACGCGTCTCGCTTATTTAACCCCTGCTCTTTTGCCGAACCCCTGCTCCTTTCCCGCGCGTTTCCCTCTCTCGCTCCCCTTCCTCTTCAACCTTTCTTGCGCCTTTCCCTCTCAATTTCTGCGCTGGTTCTGGCTACACGGCCGCGCCCCGCTGTTGTTCCGGCTTGCGGAATCTCGTCAGGCCTTGCCTCTGCCTTGACAGGCACTCCCGGAAGCGCGCGCCCGCGCCTTGCCCCACGAGGAGGCACGGCCGGCGGGCCGGCGGCTCCGACCGTTCCCCTAAAAAGCCGCTCTTCTTCCCTTCTAACTGCAGCGTTCACCTGCTCCAACGTAGGCCGGCCTCTCCTTGGACCGGGTTCTGATCCAGTGGCTCTCCAAAGCATG
>JACOVT010000018.1 GCA_016177165.1 Microcaldota archaeon | reverse complement strand
GTGATGATCGGCAGCGGGACAGAGGGCGGCTCGGAGCTCTTCAAGGTGAAGTACTACGAGCGCGAGGCGTTTCTGGCGCAGAGCGGCCAGCTCTACAAGCAGGCTCTCGTCCCGTCGCTGGGAAAAGTGTGGAGCATCTCGCCCTCGTTCCGCGCGGAAAAGTCGCACACGCCCAAACATGTTACGGAGTTCTGGCAGATCGAGATGGAGGCAGCATTCTACGGCAAGGAGGAGATGATGGAATGCGAGGAAAGACTCGTAAGGCTCGTTGCGGAGAGAGTGAGCGAAAGCTGCGGCGGGATGCTGAAAACAGCCATTCCCGAGTTCCCGGCGCGGTTTGAGAGGCTATCGTACGAGAAGGCGTGCGAGGAAGTCGGCTTGGAGTTTGGTTCAGACCTGAAGGCAGAGCATGAACATCGTCTCTGCCTTGCGCGGCAAGCGCCGTTCTTCCTGACAGAATACCCAACGAGCGAGGTCTCGTTCTACTACAAGCAAGTAGAAGGCCGCCCGGAGCTCGCCCACAGGGTGGACTTGTTGGGGTACGGCGAGGGCGGCTGGGAACTCTCCTCAGGCGGCGTGAGGGAAGAAAAGCCGGAAAAGCTGCGCGAGCGCCTCGTTGCAAAGGGAATGAGCCCCGAGAGCTTCTCCTGGTACTTGGAGATGTTCCGGTATGGCTTCCCACCCCATGCGGGCTTTGGCATCGGCCTCGAGCGGCTTGCCCAGACGCTGGTGGGTGCGAAGAACATCAAGGAAGTCATACCCTTCCCGAGGACGCCCGAGACGATCGTCCCATAACATATTCGGCTGGCTTCGTGTAGGAGCCAGCCTTTTTCTTATTTTAGAGAGCGGTCGTGTTTTATAATTTCGTCAAGGATCCGCCCACCAGTAACCGCCCCTAACTTGCTATTTAGAAGCTCCAACAGTTTTTGCCGCCCAAAAAGCGCCCCATATTTCAGCGCAGCCGAAGCTGTGAAGGCGTTCCCAAAGTTGAAATACGCCCTTAAACCGCGCTGGCCGTGCTTGACGCATAGCTCGGTGAAAGTAAGCGCTTCCTCCGGAGTGCTGAACGTGTTGAGGGCGTTATTGCCTACAACGCCATACCGCTTTGCAATAAAGATCGCGGCAAGCACTGCCCTGGGTTTCTTGTATCGCTTAAGGAGCTGATCTAGCTCCTCAATTTTTAGGCTGCCGGCTGCGACATACTTATTCAGGTTCAAGTAAGCCGCCGCCTGGCTCGGGGTTTTCCATTTTCTTAAAGCGTCATCTAACTCCCTGAGAGAGATGCGCTGGCTTGCAAGTTCAACCTCCAAGTCCATCTTTGCCCATATGTCGCGCTCATCCTGATAAGTGCCGCGCTTCTTTAATTCAGAATAAGTTTCTGGAGTAAACGAGGTTTCCAAAAGCGCGTCCCTTAAGGCAGTCTGGACGCCCGAAAGCCTAGCTAGGCGTCTGCGTTCCTTGAGGTGGCGCATGCGCTTTGCGTCCTTTTCTTCTGCAGTAAGCTGCAAGAATGCTTGCGCTATCTTCTCCCTACTACTAAGAGGCACGCCACGCAAGCCGTGCACGCGCATGTGCTTGGTTGGCCAGACGGCGAATCTAGTGAGCTCTGCCTCGGTGGGTGTCCAATAAAAGGCATGTGGCGCCTTAGCATCATGTACAAGCTCGTGTAATATTACTTCCCCGCTGCGAGTTTTGCGCCTTATCACATAGCGATTCATCCGGTAAACTTTAATAACCAAGCCGTCATAGGTGAATCGTGGTCCTCTTTTATTTCGTCAGCTGGCTGATCAACTTCGTGATCATTGCTCTGGTCGTCGCGGTGGTGGACGAGTCGATGCACCGAAAGATAGAGGAACACCAGGCGCTCGCCGCATTCTTCATCTTCTTCCTGCCAACGGCGATGGAGGTCGCCAGCTCGTATTACTTCAACCGCCCATTCCTGTGGAATTTCTGAACAGCAGCGAAGAAATGAAATTTCTGAACCAGCTGCGACAAAGCAGAGCTTTGTCGAGCCATTGAAGAAGCTATTGCTTCTTCACATGCGGTGAACAAGTGAAACTCCCGAGCGGCAGCTAAACTTTCAAACTAACCCGAATTAACTGGGCGCGGTTGCAAAACGCTTAAATAGCCGTAAAACGCGAGCTTGCCTAATGGCAAAAGCAGTGTTCTACATCAAGGATCACGTACACGATGTCGGCTATCGAGTGTATATTGTTGGTAAGATACTCGAATCTCCACTTGAAGGAACCGCCGTCAATACTCAAGACGGCCGCGTAAAGGTGATGCTAAGGGGAGAGAAAGAGCACATTCTCCAGTTCTATGAGGAGCTCAAGAAGGAGAAGCCTGAACTTGTGGAAAATCCTACCACGTCAAAACTAGAATTTAGCGAGTTACTTGAAGTCCCGGATGCAATGAGATCATCGCAGCACCTTATGCTAGGCCAATTCTCAAAAGGCGTTGGGTTTCTAGCCAAGATGAACCAAAACCTCACGGGCGTAAACCAAAACCTAGCCGGCGTAAACCAAAACCTCACGGGAATGGACAAGAAACTCGACTTGGTAGTAAATCGATTAGATGAGCTTCCAAAAAAGATCGCCGAAGCTATTAAATCCTAAGCTCGCTTTGACAAGTAGTCCCGTATCACCGACAGTGATTGGGCGCGCTTCTCGAAGATCGCGCGCTCACCCCTGATTCGGGAGACGCGCGCGTTCATCGTCTTTTTCTTGAATGCCACGATCTTCTCCGCAGTTTCGGTGACGGAATCCCGCTTTCTTCCCAGCATGCTGGTGCGGGCCTCTTTCAATCGATCGCGGTAGTCCGAGCTTGAGACGAACATCCGCATCATCCGCCTGTAGCGGGCGTCGCCAATGAGGTGTACCGGCGGGTTTACCACGCGCACGGCCTCCCTGTATGACGGGTCGACAGCGGAGTTGATCACGTGCCTGAGGTAGACCGGGTCGAAAAACCTGCCAAAACCCTGCCGGGTCGCCGAGACCTCACCGATGTGCTTTTGCCACTTGCCCGTCTCGGAGTCAAGGTATGCCATCTTGCGCCCGTTCTCGTCAATAAGGTAGTCAAGGCGCTGCCGTGTCGGGTATACTATCTCGAACGGCGACTCCTGCAGCTTTACCACTCCGCCAGTTTCCAGGTAGACCTTGAAGGCATCCAGCACCCGTTGGGAAAGCTTCCCCTTGGCTGACCTCTTTAGTTTTGAAATGGTCCCGATAACTCGCACGATATTGTTAAAAACCGCGTGTGGTTAAAAGGTTTCGTATGATGCCAATAAACCCCCGACAAATGGAAGCAGCCATGAGGAAGCTAGGGATAAAGAGCAGCCAGCTGGACGCATCCCGCGTGATTATCGAGAAGAGCGACGGCACTGTAGTTATCATAGAAAACCCGTCGGTGACGCAGGTTGATATGCAGGGGCAGCAGTCATTCCAGATCACCGGCACGGTGTCGGCCGGCAACCTGTCACCCAAGCAGAAGGGCGGCGAGGATGAGGACGTTAATCTGATAATGGAAAAAACCGGCGCAAGTAGGGAAGAGGCCGAAAGCGCGCTGGCAGAGAGCGGCGGCGATATAGCCTCTGCTATAGAGAAACTCGGCTAGAGTTCTTCTCCGATCGCTGAGATTACTTCTAAGTAAATGACCCTGAAGGTGATGCTGAGTTGCCTTTCTCCCGGCGGCGTGTCCTTCTTCAGCTTTGCGAGTATCCTTGACACGCTGTTTACCATTCCAAGGTCGTACTCGGTAAGTCCGATAGTGACGTTGTCTCTGTTCAGGTCCACTTGACCGACGCGCCATTCGGATATCATCCTGTAACCGCTCCTCTGCATGGCGTCCCTGACTATTTTCAGCTCGTTTTCTGTCTTTATTGACAAACGCATCAGGAACTTGGGCAGCGACTCGCTGGTCTCGTTAGGCGTCACGGTTATGTCGTACTCGCGTTGGTCATAAGCAGGCAGCATCAGCTCTTTCAGCTTGGACTCATTCGCGTCCGGAGCCACCCTGCCCTCGAAGTGCTGTTCAAGCACGTCGGTTACGTTCACTTTCAACGGCAGGGTGAACTCCTCGACAAACTGGGAGTATTCCGACGGCAGGCCGAACAGCTCTTTCGAAGGCTGCAGCACGTTTACGCACGGGACCGTGGACCGCAGGAAGGCGCCCGATTGGGAGGATATCACTATGTTGGGGCATCGTATCGCCAGCTGGGTCTGGTTCTTGTTCCAGTAATACAATACCAAGTTGACCGTCTTGTTGCCCTTCGTGGACACGCGGATGCTGCTGCCGTTCTTCCTTGTTGCAGTGAACTCGCCGTCCAGTCGCGCCTTGCCGGCCATCATCGGGAACGAGTCCTGCGACGTGGAAAAGTCTGACATCCAGTACACCATCTTGAACCCAGCTACTTGAGTGGCGAACGGGTCGCTAAAGTTTGCGGTCACCACGTACTGGTAGCCCTCACCCGCGGGGTTTATCCCGCTCGATATGGAGAAGTTCCGGATGCCTGCTATGCGCGAGAAGCGCTCCCGCACAAGCGGCTCGTTCAGCCGGCCTGAAGTAAACCTGTAAATAAGGACAGGAGTGACGTCTTCCACCACCCCGATTACTTCGGCCGATACTGTCTCTTGCAGCGGCCGGTCGTCACCGCCAGTGTCGTTGACGTCGAGCTTCTTGGCGCCAGAACCCCCGAAAAAACCAAGGGGCCCAGCTGACAGGAAGAGCACCGCAAGGACCACTATGGCGGCTATACGCTTGTCCATAAACGCACCACACAAAAGAGTTTAAAACTCAACGTGCATAATTGTCGATGCCTGCTTTTAAAGCAATCGTTTTATTGAGCTGGTTTGATGAGCGATTTCGTCCGGTTATCGTATGAGGCAAAAGCCGACGGCAAGGCGGCATTCAAGTCAGAGGACGTCCCGATAATCTTGGGAGAGGGGCTGCTCTTTCCAAAGCTTGAAGAGTCGATAATGGAAATGAGGGACGGCGAGGAAAAACTGGTCCACTTGGAGCCCGAAGATGCATTCGGAAACAGGTCAGCCAGCCTCGTGAAACTTGTCCCAATCACGGTTTTCCGGGCGAACGGCCTGAATCCAATCCACGGCCTGGTTGTATCAGTGGAAGGAATAACTGGAAAAATACAGAGCGTTTCCGGAGGCCGCGTGCGGGTAGACTTCAACCACGAGCTGGCAGGCAAGCCGCTCGACATAAAACTCAGGCTGGTGCGGCGCATAAGCGACACCGACGAGAAAGTCGGGGTTGTGTTCGAATACAACTTCCACACCAAGCCGGCAGAAATAAGGCACGAGGATGGCAAGCTGGTGATCAAGCCATCAAAAGGGGTGTTGGACTCTGCGGACTACCAAGCAAGGAAGGTCAACTTCCTACACGCCCTCAAGAAACTGCTTGATGCCGAGGCCCGTTTGGAAGAATGAGCGCGCGAATACGATACGTTTAAAAACCCCGCCAGCCGTTATCAGCACGCTCATCATCAAAGCTTGTTTTGAAAAACTAAACAGCATTGCAGTGAAACAATGGAGAAAGTAAAAACTGGCACGACCACAGTCGGAATGGTATGCTCGGACGGAGTCATACTAGGCTCTGAGAAGCGGGCAACAATGGGCATGATGGTCGCGAACAGGGAAATAGACAAGGTGCTCATGATCCAGCCCCACATAGGCATGACGATAGCAGGCGCGGTGGGGGACGCGCAGGCGCTAGTACGCATAATGAGGATAGAAACGTCGCTCTACGAGATACAGCGCGGTAGAAACATCCCCGTGGAAGGCGCCTCAACGCTGCTGTCCAACATACTCCAGAACACCAAGTACTACCCGTACTACGTGCAGGTGCTCATAGGCGGCCTGGACACAGAGCCGCACATATTCTCGCTCGATCCCGACGGCTCGATGCTGGTGGAAAAATACGTGGTCACGGGCTCTGGCACTCCTTTTGCCTATGGCGTGCTCGAGGACAACTTCAAGGAAGGAAAAGCAATCAGGGACAACCTGCCGCTGGCAGCGCGCGCGATAAGCGTCGCGATGAAGCGCGACACCGCATCGGGCGAAGGCATCAACCTTGCGGTCATTGACAAGAAGGGATTCCGGAAACTCACCGACCAAGAAATCTTAAAACTCAGCCAGTAAACACTACTCATCACCCAAAGCAACTCGCCAATAGCAAGTATATGGGTCACCCTTATGTCCGAGTTTTTGAAAGAGATTGAGAAGCAGGTAAACGAGCTGCTACCACAGACATGCGCAGTCGACAGCGTCGACATAGAAGGCCCAGAAGTCG
>JACOVT010000012.1 GCA_016177165.1 Microcaldota archaeon | reverse complement strand
GACCACCACGCCGGCGAGCGTGAGCGGCAGCATCTCTTTCGCCGCCGAGAACTTCTCGTACGCCCCCCATAACGAAAGCAGGAACATGAGCAAAGCTCCAATGTACAGCGGGAAGGAGGCGCGCTCCACGCTCGTCGTCCTGCGAAAGTTCCGGGAATATGACACGACCGCCTCCTCGATGCCGAACCCCTTGAGTATCAAATAGGCGCCTATAACGAAAACAACTATCTTGACCCCCAAGTCCTGAAAGAGCGCGACTATTAGCAGTATGAGCCCGGGCATGCCAAAGAGGAGTCTGGCGATGCTCGGGTCGCGGATGAACTCCTTGACCACGAAGTAGCCGCTCTTCAGCGTCTTGGCTTCGCGCACTATGCTGTTCTTCTTCCCGAGTATCTTGATGCGCGACTGTATGACTGGTATCAGCTGGTCGTCGTCAGCGCCGTTCGTTACGAGGTAAACGCCGTCCACGCTGTACCGCTTGAGCACCAAGTCAAGCTGTTTCCTAACGTTCGAGTCGGCCTTGAACCCGCGTGATGGGTGGCCGGTCAACGTCACGACATCCACCGCGTTGCGCATCTCGCCGAACGTCTTTACTGCATCGAACATTGTGTTGGCGTCGGCTTCGGAGGGGTCGGCAAGCAACAGCTTCTCTGCCGCCTCTATGTTTTTCTCCCTGCCGATTATGGGCCCCCTTACCCGGGCCTTCTTGCCAAGGTCGTCGTCCCTGTCGACGCAGAGCACAAGTACTCTAACCATTCAACCACGCACGTTGCAGTATGTTTTTAACTACTCGGGGTTTAAAAGGAATTGTTTGTATACAGTAAACTGTTTGCTGGTGTGGGAATGTCGAGCACAGAGCCGGAAAAGCGCGTTGCCCTCTTGTTTACGATAATAGCTTTCGTAGTGCTTGCCTTAGCCGGTTTGTGGTACTTGGACTACCTCAACGCCACCGCCATTCTGGTGGTCATACTGGTCGCGCTCGTGCTGGTGTACACGCAGAGCGGCAAGTTCTTCGCCCAAGTCGAGGAATTCGAGAAAGTGGTCGTGTTCCGCTTTGGAAAGTTCGTCAAGGTAGCGGGCCCCGGCTGGGTGTTCATCATCCCGTTCATCGAGACCATGATCCGCATCGACCAGCGCATCCACACGATCGACGTAAAGCCGCAGGACGTGATCACAAAGGACAACATCAAGGTGAAGATGGACGCGGTCATCTACCTCAGGGTCAAGGACCCAAAGATGGCAATAATAGCGGTCGAGGACTACCACCGCGCTGCAGTTACCTTCGTGCAGGCGCACATGCGTGACATCGCAGGAACCATGCCGCTGACCGACCTAATTTCAAACATCGAAAAGTTCAACTACGAGCTCAAGAAGGACCTCGCCGAGATCGCGGAGCAGTGGGGCGTGCTGGTGGACAAGGTTGAGATCCAGACGATCGAGCTGCCCCCAGAGATAATTGCGGCCATGAGCGAGCGCAAGGCTGCTGAACAGAAAAAACTGGCGATGGTCGAGAAGGCAGAAGCGCGGAAACTGTACATAGAGGCGCTGCAGAAGGCCGCAGGCCAACTGACCTCGCCGTCATTGCAGTACCTCTACCTCCAATCCCTACAAAAGATCGCCGAAGGCAAGTCTTCGAAGATAATCTTCCCGATGGAGCTCTCCCGCCTCGCGGAAGGAATATCCAACCGCCTCGGGAAACCTTACTCGGAGGCCCAGAGCGAAGTGCTTCAAAAGTACCGCGAACTCACCGGCAAAGGCGAGGCCCCGCGCCAAGCAGTCCGCGACGTTGCCAAGGAAGAAGGCCTCGACCTGCCCGAGGAACCGCGCGGAAAAGAAAAGCCAATATCGCGCTACGTAAAGCCCAAGCCAAAAAAGCGGTAGACATCTCTTTTAAATAAACTTAAGGACATAACATAGTTATGGAAACCTTCACTGCGGTTATAGAGAAAGACGAAGACATGTATGTTGCAAAGTGCCCCGAGGTCGGCACGGTCAGCCAAGGCGCCACCCTGGAAGAGGCACTCGCCAATTTAAAGGAAGCAACCGAACTTTACTTGGAAGAGTTTCCAGTTCATGAAAAGACCCACCCAATCCTAACAGTGTTTGGGGTTGGTAAGGGTGGCAAGTCTTAGGAAAATATCCGGGTCGGATTGCATTAGGATCCTTTGCAATAAGTTCGGGTTTTACGCAGTCAGGCAAAAGGGAAGCCACGTAGTTCTCAGGAAAGAAACACCACAAGGCTCGATTGGTGTTGTTGTTCCTAATCACGAGGAACTCAAAATCGGCACAATAAAGGATATTCTTAGAAAGGCGCAAATTTCAGAAGAAAAATTCGTGGTGTTCCTTTAGTTTTTGTCCCATAACCTCTTCAGCACGAGCGCGTCGCCCTCGATGCTGGGCGACTCGCAAGTGATCACGCCCTTGATGCGGTATTCCTTCCAAGCCCTGATGAGTTCTCGCGGATCCAGCTTGCATTCAGAAAAGTTAAGGTGGTTTCTTTCTCCAGTGTCTCCAAAGGCGATGCCTTCGGCGTGGCAGTGCATGTTGTCAAGAGCCTCGCGACCCAGCCCTTTCTCCATCTCGGCCAGCATCTCGCCAAAGTGTTTCGCATTGCACAGTTTTCCCAGCGAGCGCGCGTAGGCGTGGGCCCAGTCGATGCACGGCGCGACTCCCTCGACATCCTGCGCCACTCGGATGAGCTCTTTCAGGTCGCCGAACTGTGAAAGTTTTCCGCCATACTCGGGCCGCAGCCAGATCTTCACACCTTCGTCGCGCAGCTGCTTTGTGAGAGAAGCCAGCTGGTCGCGTACGTTTGGATAATACTGCTCGGCAGGCATCTTCATGTAGTAGGCTGCGTGGTAGCAGATGCTCCAGGCGCCGCACTCGCTGGCGCGCCTGCAGGCATCCAAGATGCGTTTCCGCGATGCGGCCAGCGTTCCCTTGTCCGTGGCGTTCAGGTTGACGAAATACTGCCCATGGCTTGTCAGCACGACGTCATTCTTCCTTGCCAACTCTTTCGCTCGGGGCGCGACCTCCGCTGAGACGTTCACGCTGCGGACGAACTCGATCTCCATCGACTCCAAGCCCAGCTCGCGCACGCGCTCAATGCCTAAGAGGGTCCTGCTTTCCTTGCCAGCTGGCTTGCGCGTCGAGAGGGGAATGCCGGCAGTGCCGAAGCGGAGCCTGTCCATATACAGGCAAACAAGCGAGTTGATAAAAAGGTTGCGTTACACATGCAAATAATGTGGAGCTGCCGAACGCCACGAGTGGCAAGGAAGATATGCAAAGGAAGTAAAGCATTCTCTAAAGTACTACCGACAGCCTAACCGCGGCCGGCGCAGCCTGGGCGTGCCGCGTTGACTCACTTTTTCTTCAAGAGCCCGCCGGGCGCGAAATACCCGATGATGCCTGCGATCATAATCACGACGCCCGGAAAGGCATAGATTGGCTTGTTTATGCCGAGCGCCAGAACGACGAGCACCAATCCAGCCGGAACGAGTCCTATCGACAGCAGCTTGTTTGTCTTTACGCTTACCGTTGTTTCACCCTTCCAGCTTACGCGGCAAACGCTTTTAAACCCGCGCGCGTTTCTCAAAGCATGCCGACCAACGCGCCCACTGATGAGGAAGTAGCCTACCGCTTGGTGGAGTTGTACGTGCGCGAGGTTTCGCAGCGCGGCGAGAAACGCCAAATGGGCCTCGACACCATAATAAACGCCTATGTTTACACGCTCGCGCGGCTGAAGAAGAAGCGCGACGAGCTTGGCCTCGTGGAGGCTGCGGTGGAGCGCGAGGAAGAGAAACTCTCCGAAGTCGGCTTCAAGGGCAGCGAAGAACGGGACCAGTTCGACTTCTCGTAGAAGTTGAACGTTTGAGCGGAGCGATTGAGTTCGACTTCTCGTAGAAGTTGAACGTTTGAGCG
>JACOVT010000010.1 GCA_016177165.1 Microcaldota archaeon | reverse complement strand
AGTTATAAGTGATGAAACTTAGCGGCAAGGTCGCACTAATAACTGGCTCTAGCCGCGGGATTGGAAAGGCAACCGCCTTGCTTTTTGCTAAAGAAGGGGCAAAAATTGTTGTCAACTGCGACGTAAAAGACCTAGAACTGAAAAGGGCCGTTGAGGAAATACAAAGAATCGGCTCAGAAGCAATAGCCATCAAGTGCGACGTTTCTGATGAGAAACAGGTCAAAAAGATGGTTGAAAAGGCTGTCGCCAAGTTCGGAAGAATAGACATCCTAGTTAACAATGCTGGAATAGTTTTTGACGTACCATTCAAGGAAAGAACTGCAGAACAGTGGAAAAGAACATTGGCTGTAAACCTGATTGGTACTTTCCTTTGCTCCAAATACGTTGCTCCACACATGCCCGATGGCGGCAGAATAATTAACACGGCATCTACAAATGGGATAAACAGTTTCACGCCGGCTTCTATGGACTACGACGCTTCTAAGGCGGGTATAATAATCCTAACAAGAGACCTAGCAAAGGAACTGGCCCCGAAAATACTTGTAAATTCAGTAGCCCCGGGCTGGGTCAATACTCAAATTAACAAAGACTTACCCAAGGATTTTGTTGATAAGGAAACCAAGAAAATATACTTGAAAAGATTTGCAGAACCCGAAGAAATAGCAAAAACTATCCTGTTCCTAGCTTCCGATGATGCTAGCTACATCACCGGTACAACTATAATAATTGATGGCGGTTACGGCTAATCGCGGCTCGCTAGCAGGCTCCTAATTTAAACCAAACTGCACACAAGATCTCCATGATCGTCGGCGCCTCTGTCGTTGGCTCGTACCTGGCCTCGCTTACCGGGATGGACGTCTGGGAAAGAAACAATGGACAGAAGGAGAAGCCATGTTCCACCCTAATTTCAAAGCGCGGCTATGATGACCTGCTCGGCCGCGGGTACGACGACTTGATTGCTAACAAAGTCAAGGGCGCTGTCATCCACGCCGGTAAGGAAGAGCTGGCTGTCGAGCGGAAGGAAAACGTTGCCTTCGTTATTTCGCGCCTTGGGCTGCAGCGGCGGCTTGCCGAAGTCGCGGAATCGAGGGGCGCTTCGATCAGTTATGGCCGCGCGTGGAAAGGCGAACAAGACGAGTTTGTGGTGGGCGCGGATGGCGCCGCGTCCGGCGTTGCCCGCAGCATTGGCGTGAAGCGTGACTACTTCTACGCTTTCCAGGCGCACGCCTCGATGAAGCAGGACCCCTCCTTTGTTCATCTCTATTTCGGAGATTACTCGCGAGGACTTTTCGCGTGGAGCATCCCCCACTCGGAAAACGAGGTAGAGTTGGGCCTCGGGGTGAATGGTGGAAATGCTGGGGATTGCTTCAGGCTTTTTTGTTCCTCTATCGGCGTGCGGTTCGACGAGACGTGGAAGCGGCAGGCTGCGCTTATTCCTGTTTTTGATGCCTCGCAGCCGACCGTCCGCGGGAACGTTGCGCTGGTTGGGGATGCTGCCGCCCAGGTTAAAGCAACCACCGGCGGTGGGATTGTGTTTGGGTTGAGGTGTGCGCGCATTCTTGCGGACGCGATAAGGAAAAATGACCTTGGTTCCTACGAGCGCGGGTGGCGCAACTTGCATGAACGCGACCTGAGGATGCATGGGCGGGTGCGCAGGTTCATTGATGCTGCGGACATGCCGCGATTGGTCGGGGACTTGCGCAACGCGGAAATCGGGAAAACAATCTCCCTGAAGGGCGACATGGACCATCCGCGCTCGCTGCTCGCATCCGTGGCGCTGAAGTCCCTAGTCGCGCCGCGGCTTTGGAAGTACCTGCCGCAAATGATGTTTGCCTAGCAGGTGCTGGAGTGGACCAATCCAATTCAGCGCTGAAGTGCAGGGGTTTCTTGCGCTCGCCGCTAAGCTAGAAAGAGTTCGGGCGCTAGCGCCCGAAGTTTCTTTGGGTCTTCTCGTAGTGCTTCAGCGCTGCGCGATAGTCTCGGCGCTCGAATTCGGGCCAGAGTTTGGGGGAGAAGTAGAGTTCAGTGTAGGCCGTCTGCCAGGGCAGGAAGTTAGAGAGTCTCTGTGTGCCCGAGGTGCGGACGAGCAGGTCGGGTTCTGACCGGACGTACAGGCGCTTTGAAAGTTCGCGCTCGTCTATCTTTTCGGGCGGCAGCTCGGATGCCGCTGCGCGCGCGGCGTGCACGATTTCCTCGCGGCCGCCGTATGAGAGCGCGATGTTGAGGATGAAACGCGAATAGTTTGCGGTCGTGGCGTGGACGCGGTCGACCACGCTGGCCAGCTGGCGGACTCTTGAGAGCTGGCCGGCGATGTTCACGCGCACCTTGTTGTTGTGTATTTTCTTGCTGTCTATGAGGTCTTCCAGGTTCTTTCTGTATAGTCCTAGCAGGAGTTTGAGCTGTCCGGGTGCGCGGCGCAGGTTCTCTGCAGAGAGGGCGTAGATGGTCGCCACTTTGAGTCCTGGCGTTGAAATGCACCAATCGAAGACCTCTTCTGCCTTTTGGAACCCGAGCGAATAGGACTTGAAAATGCTGATGGTGGTCTTTGCCGCGAACCTGCGGTTACCGT
>JACOVT010000107.1 GCA_016177165.1 Microcaldota archaeon | reverse complement strand
GCTTAGCACCGAAAGCGCGTCCTTCTCGCGCGGCCTGAAACGCCTTCTCCCTTGTCCGGGCATGATTTCCCCTCACTATTATTAACCTGCGCTCCCTTAAAAAAGGCGTGACGACCGCATCGGAATTCCCGCACTTTTACGAGCGAGATGGCGTCAAGAAGCGCAACGTCCTCACCGTCGACTTCGAGGACGCGCGGATGGAAGGCTCGTTCCCGCGCGACGGCTCGGTAACGGTGCGCATCAAAGACGAAGAAACCCAGAAAGCGTTCAAGATGACCCCTCAAGAGACGCTCGTGCTCTCGAGCGAGCTGGAAAGCGTCGCGAAAGAGCTGCTCACCCAGAAGCGCGCCCTCTGGAAACAGAGGCAGCGGCCTGGCCAGTAGTTTTGTGTTGGTGGTAAAATGGAGATAGAAACGCTCATTGAGGATTACAATTACCAGCACACAAAGCCAGACTTACATAAATCTAGAAAAGAAATTGAGTTGGCAAAAAGGGATTTCAGGTGCGCGGAAAGGGACCTTAGAAATGGCTATCCAGAATGGGCCCTTGTTATAGCGTACCATTCGATGCTTCACGCAACACGGGCTGTTCTTTCTGTTGGCGGCTTTAAAGGTTGTGCGCCTTACGCCCTCAAGACTGCAGCCGATTTCCTGAAGGAAATGGAAAGGCAGGCCGAGCGCATAAGGCGCGCCCGGCCGGGCCAGTGACACAACGGCGTCGTGTCAAAAGTCCCGCATTTTGCCGCCTTTACGCGCGATGAATGGCACAACGCAAAGCTTATAAGCAAGCCAGCCTTTTTTAGCCCGTGCGGCCATCATCCAGGGCACTCTATGTAATACTTCCGGTAGCCTTTGCTCTCCTGCTGGCGGGCTGCACGACCGGGATCAAACTCATACCACTAACGAACGAGACGACGCTCGCTCCGGGCAGCATCGTGAGCGCCGGGGAATACACCATCACGCTCGTGACGGTTGGTGAAGTCGCGCCCGGGGTAAGGGGCGCAACATTTGCCGCCTCTTCAGGTTCGCAGGTAGCGACCAAGACGGTCGCCGATGGCAAGCGCGGCGTCCTCTTCAATGGCGACTTGGCGATCACCGTAAAGTCGGTGGGCGAGGCAAGCGCCACGATCAGCGTCGAGGCCGGCCTGCTCGCGGCCAAAGAGAGGCGCGACGAGACCACCCCGCGAGAGTACGAGGGGATCAAGGGCGACCAAGAGACGATAGTCGACGCCGGCCAAGAGGCAGCCTGCAACGAGTACAAGGTAAAAGTGATCTCCATAAACGACGAGGGAGTCGCAGACATACTAATATTCCATTCGAGCGGCCAGAGCGAGGTGGTGAAAGTCCATCTTGGAACCTGGTCGCGGGCATTCGACGGCGACGTTGTTGTCGGGGTAAAGAAGTCATCCCAATATGATGAGATAGCGCGCAAGTCGACGAGCCGGGCAAAAGCCAAGAGGCTGGCCACAGAAACCTCTGCCGGGGCAGCAGCCGGTGGCGGGGCCGGAGGTGAAGAGGGAATAATAATCACTGGCGGCCGCGCCTCTGAAGCCGGTGGCGGCGGCGCAGGGGTAGGCTCTAATGCAGGAATAGTGATCTCGGGCGGCCGCGTTGAAGGCCGCATCATCCTCGGCGTACGGTGCGGAGTAAAAGGCCAAGAGCTAGACAACATACGCGCAGAAGAAGGAATAAAGCTCAGGAAGGGCGAGACCGTCAGAGTGCTGGAAGACGGAGTGCTTCTGACATACGTCGAGCATGGCGGCACCACCGCCAATCCGGTGGTCGTGCTAAAGGTGGAAACAAAGGAAGGCGCCGAAGCAAAGCGCCTTGTGTTGCACGGCAAGGAAGTCTTCCTAAAGAAATGGGTGATATTCCTCAAGCAGGTCGACGAGTCGACGGCCGTAATCGTGCTAGGAAGATTCTACTACAAGGAACCGGAACCCCAACCACCAGCAGAAGAGCCGCAATACCTCGAGTCACCCTATCATAACTCACCGTTCAACGGAAACACGGTCTCGCTCCAGAATGGGGGCGTGTTCTACTGCGGCGCAACCGGTCCGGACTACAAGGTGTTCGTCCGTGAAGTGTTCCGCGCCTCGGAAAAAGAGCCCGGAGTCTCACTACACATTGCCAAAGGGGGAGAAAAGGCCGAGAACCTAGAACTCAAGCTAACCGCAGGACAGGAGCAGTCGTTCTTCAACAACGAGCTGCGCCTCTTCGTTAACGGCATCGTGCTCTGGAAGGAAAACCAAGGCAAGGCCGCTCTCACGATAGTCTGTCAAGGAGTCAAGGAACAACCAACCACCTGCTCACAAGAATACGCCCCAGTCTGCGGCTATGACAAGTTCACCTACTACAACGAGTGCAACGCACGCGAAAAAGGAGTCGAAGTCGCCTACAAGGGCAAGTGCGGCGCATCCGGCTGCGTCCAAGTCTACCAGCCGGTGTGCGGCACCGACGGCAAGACTTATTCAAACGATTGCGTCGCCAGAACATCGTACGCCCACATAGCGTACGAAGGGGAATGCAAAGCAGAGGAGCAGCCAAAGCGCACACCGCAACTCGTAGGGACTGGCAGCGGCAGTTTCAAGTTCCAAGTCGGCGACTACGCCAGCTGCGGCGACTACAAGGCAACGTTCGAGCGGTGGACAACAAGCTCAAACACCGCGGATTTCTCCGTCTCAAGCGCAGGCTCGACCGAGATACAGTGGGACGGCATCCAATGGGATGGTATCCAATGGGACGGCCTGACAAAGCAGTTCTTCAACGGTGGCCTCTCGATAACGCTGGACGAGGTAAGCACGGGTGAAGAGCCAATAGCGGCTGCTGCCATATCCTGCAGCACCAACAACACTGCCTAGCCTGCTGCCCGTTGCCTTAGTGTGCCTGTTTGCCTGCCCACCCTCTCCGTGATATGACCTGCTGCCTTGCCGCCAGTAAATGTTCCTCAAGTTTTTTCGGGTCAATCGCAAGCAGCATTCTTCTTGAGGAGTTGCCAATATGAGTTTTCAGTTCCCTTGGTGCTCGTCCTTCACCAAATTCTGATGTGACCGTCCTGATCATCCCGAACAATCTCAATCTAGCGGCCTGCTCCTCTTCCTCCTCGGCGCTCATCCGTCCAGCCAGATGCTTGTAAACAATAGGTTGTTGGTCCTTTGAAAGGCGCGCTTCGATAGACCGCAAAAGCTCGCGCGCAGAAAACTCTTTACCAACCCCGTTCACTATCCGGCTTAGTTTAGTCTTAGAACTGCCGCTAAGCGGCAGTCGTACTACTGCGTTGCCTGCGGCATTCCTGAAAAGTTGTTCGGCCTCACCAATCCTGCGCTCATGATCGTTGGGCCACCCGAGGTAGCCATTAAAGCTAAAGTTGGTAAGCTCCTTTATTTTCTCCATATCTTCCTTTGAGATCAGGCCAGCCCGTTTCAGCATGATCGCAGAGACCCTTGTCTCCCTAGCCCGGTGGTAGAGCTGCTGCGCCATGTGCGATTCTCGACGGAGGTAAGAATTCAGCAGTATCATTCTAACGCGTTCGCTTGACCGCACCGAGGCCAACTCAAACGGCGAGAACCCAAACATGCGCAGCGACTGCTTTGCTATATCAAACCGCCGGCCAAGGTTTCTCGTAGCCCTAACTTGCGCCACAAATCTAGCAGCTACAGCCATACCACTTTTTTTCACGAGCAGGTTAGGATTTATCTGGTTTAAGAAACGCTCAGCTTTCACAGCCGCCCTTTCCAGGAACGCTGGTTTCGGTAACGGTGGGCTCATGCGCGCTTGCAAAGCTGCCTTCCTGCGCGGCTCCAACAGCGGCATCCCCTGACGCGCCGCCCCGCCCGCCAGCCGGCGCGGCAGCAACCTGCGAGCCTCCCTTGACCTCAAAGCTCGCCCGCTGCTCGAACTTCTTGCCGTCCAAATCAGCAACCACCCTTATGTTATAAGTGCCCTCGCGGGCGGCCCCGACATGGGTGGGAAAGCGGAACTTCTTCAGCTCGCCCTTTCCTACGTTCAGTTGTGACTGGGGCGAATCGCCCACGCTTACAGACGTTGGGTCTATCCCCTGCGCGCTCACCAGCAGGGTACGCACGTCCGCGCCTTCTGTATTAACCACCTCAACGACGAGCGTGGTGTTTGATTCCGGTCTCACCGGTCCACCGGGTTCGAAATAAGCTCGGAGCGTAGGCGTGTTCGTGACGCTCGGCACCACGAGAGTCAAAAGCAGCACCAACCCAACTACCACGGCGGCTCCGGCCGCGAGCCTCGCGTAGTTCGACCTGTCAAACTCCATGCACACCTAACTCGCGCCCCTTTTTAAGCCTGCGCCCCTCAACCAAGCATGACCTTCTGTCCCTTTTGCCTCGTACCATCCCAAGGAGTCTGCACCCAGTGCGGCTTCAAGGAAGAACACGCGCCCACGGTCTCGCCGCAAGAGCTCCGGCAAATGATTGCCTCGAAGCAGGCGTTCACTCTGGTGGACGTGCGCGAGCCGGACGAGCACGAAACGGCTTCAATAAAAGGAGCCAAGCTCATTCCCTTGGGCCAGCTCCAAGAGCGCTACATTGAAATACCGCAGGACAAGCCCGTTATTACTTACTGCCACCACGGGATACGCGCCAACCACGCCGCCTCCTTCCTCTTGCAAAAAGGCTTCACTGCCCAAAACCTTGAGGGAGGCATCGACCGCTACTCGCTCGAGGCCGACGCGAGCGTGCCGCGCTACGAGCGGCACCAGCTGGCAGGCCGCGCGGTAATCTGCAAGCACGAGGAAAGGGAAGACGGAATAACGGTAATCTGATGGGCGTAGCGATAGGCGACCTGCTCGTAAAGGAAGAAATCGCGTTCAACGACCTAGCTGGCAAGCGCCTTGCGATAGACGCGTACAACACGATCCACCAGTTCCTGTCGATCATACGCCAGCCCGACGGCACCCCGCTCATGGACTCCCACGGAAGAGTCACATCCCACCTGAGCGGCCTGCTCTACCGCACCGCCAAATTCGTGGAAGCCGGAATACAACCGTGCTTCGTGTTCGACGGCAAGCCCCCCGCCCTAAAAGCGCGCACGACAGCAGAGCGCCACGCCGTCCGCGCCGAAGCAAAGGAAAAGTGGGCTGCCGCATTGGAAAAGGGCGACTTCGAGCAAGCCCGCAAGCACGCGCAGGCAGCGGTCTCAACAACCCCCGAAATAGTAGCCTCATCCCAAGAACTGATAGAAGCGATGGGCATCCCCCATGTGCAAGCGCCCTCCGAGGGGGAAGCGCAAGCCTCGTTCATGTGCCAGCGCGGCGACGTCTACGCCACAGCCTCGCAAGACTACGATGCCCTCTTGTTCGGGTCTCCTGTTCTCGTCCGTAACCTAGCAGTAACCGGCAAGCGCAAACTCCCGGGCCGCGGAATATATGTAGAAGTCGAGCCCGAGCGCATCGAGCTCAAGGCAACCCTCTCCGCGCTGGGCATCAAGCGCGAGGCGCTTGTCGAGATCGGCCTGATGGTCGGAACGGACTACAACAACGGCATCCCGCGCGTCGGCCCTAAAACAGCGCTCAAACTCGTGCAGGAAGGAAAAAAGGCAGAAGAAGTATACCGCGAAAAGGGGATCGAGCCCGACGCGCCAATAGAAGAAGTCCGCTCGCTGTTCCTAAAGCCGCCGGTGACCGAAGACTACTCGCTCGAGTGGAAAAAACCGGACGTTGAGCAACTCTTTCACATACTCGTTGACGAGCACGGGTTCTCCCGCGACCGCGTCGAAAAAGCCATCCACACCCTCAGCGAGAAGCTCATCCAAACCAAGGAGCAATCACGACTCGGCGAGTGGTTTAAATAAGTCAGATTGCGTCAAGAGCGATTGATTTTGTGGAACTCTTCGATACGGAAAAAGACATGCTAGAGACGCCACAAATAATACGTGACTTTGACTGGAATAGTACAAAGGAAATCGCCAGGAAATGCAAGAACAAAACCACGTTCATAACCGGGCTTGGAAGCAGCTACATGTTCCCGGTCTGCAACGCGCGCAGGCGCGCGTTGAGGTACGGTGTGTCAAACGTAATTACCGGCTGGTCGACCGACCTCATGGACGTCAAGGACTTCTCGGGTTCGGTCGTGCTCATAGCCAGTTTTTCCGGCCGTACAAAAGAGGCCGTGCTCTTGGCGCGGCACGCAAAGTCTAGTGGGGCAAGAATAGTCGGAGTCACTGCCGTGATGGATTCTTTCCTAGCCAAAGAATCGGATGACATAATAAAACTCAACTGCGATCATGAGCGCGGGGTTGCTGCCACCAAAAGTGCGGTTGAAACAGCGCTTGTTTTTGACTCGTTTGTCAGCAACATGGCTGACATCAAGATAGGCAACCGGCTACCAAAGCTTGCGGACTGTTTTGAAAGCAACCTCAACATGGGCGTTGACAACAAAGTCGCCAAGTCGGTTGCCGGAGCGAACCGGGTGATTCTTGCCGGCTCGGACTTTGGGGTGGGAAACGAGCTTTCACTCAAAGTGCAGGAAGCCACCGCCATAAAATCCCAGTTCTTGCCCGGCAACCTGCTGATACACGGTTACGAAGAAACGGTGAGCGCCGACGATGTGGTGCTAATAATCGATTCGCCTGCCATGCGCCGGGACCTGTCCGACTACTACCGGAAGCTGCCTAAAACGGGCTGCACTACGTTCCTGTTGACTTCTGAAAAGCCAGAGTACTTTCCGGCAATCAGTTTTCAATCGCAGGACGGGTTCGCAGGCTACTGCCAACTGTCAGCGGGCTGGGGCCTACTCCGCCATGCTGCACGCGCAAAGGGAGTGGACATGGACCACCCGAAGCGCGCCGTTAAGGTCGGCAACCCGCTGAGGGAATAATCACCACTTGTGCAAAGCCTGCAAGAGCATCCCGCGCAGCTCGGCGTTCCGCGCGGTTATCCCGCTCTGCTTGATGTTCTCGAACCTGAAGGGAGTTCCCTCCGCAGTCGTGAGCAGGGCGCCTGCCTTTTGGGAGATGGCCGCGCCGGCATAGTCCCACAGGCTGACAGGAGTCATGTCGACAACGGCATCGAACTGGCCGGTCGTGATCATTGCCTGCTCCAGCGGGCCGCTGTTGTTCCATACGAGTATCTTTTCCTGAGCCAATCCCGCAAGTTTCGGCAGCTCTTCCTTTAGACGATTGCCTTTAACCGCGTAAGTGGCAACAAAGTATCTCTCGCCCTTCTTTTCGCGCGAAAACTCAACGCGCTTGTCATTTAGGTAAGCAGCATTTTCGTCGCAGTGGTATATGTCTTTTGTTAGCAAGTCCCCAACAAAAGAAGCCAGCACCCTGCCGCCCTGCACGAACATGACCGCAGAGCAGCAGAGCCTCTTGTTGCCGGTCATGAAGTAGCTCGACCCGTCCAGCGGGTCGATGTAGGCTTCGACCTGCGGGTCTTTGCCGATCTTTTTCATGCCGCCTTCCTCAGCTATCACGGAAAAATCGTGCCCGCTTGCCTCGAGAACATCGAGTATTGCTTTCTCTGCCTCCAAGTCGGCCTTCAGCTGGATGTTCTTGGTCGAGCCCTTGAATTGTACGGCTTCTGTGGAAGCCTCGTCCAGCACCTTCATTGCTTCCTGCACGCATCGTAATCCGAGTCTTACAAACTCCACGGTTAGCTTTTGGACGCTCCTTCTTTTAATAGCCCGCTAGAGTAATCATGAGCATGCGTGCTTTAAGCTGGCGGCATCAGGTGATAGAGCGCATGGTTATGATATTCAATAAGGTGAAAGAAAGAGAAGACTTCGATCCCTTCCTTTACCGGATGCAGCAATTCAAGATGATGGAGATCTGGAATAACAAGTACGACGAGGCATGGGAACGTGCCTGAGCCGGGGATGTAATTCTAGGAGACATCCAATTCGCCGATTCTTTTGAGGTAAAAACTCGGCCAGCCGTAGTACTTTTCGAAGAGTTTGGCAACATAGTAGTAGCTGCAGTTACAAGTAACCCAAACGCCCGTGGTATTACCCTAACTAAAAAGGATGGCGCGGCCGGGGACAGCGTCATTAAAACAAACTATATTTT
>JACOVT010000006.1 GCA_016177165.1 Microcaldota archaeon | reverse complement strand
TTGTCGTGGTGGTCGAAGTCAAAAAGAGTTACTGTTTTTGTCTTTTCATCCACCCCGAATGTAAGGACAAAACTGCCATTTATGTGGACTCGCTTAAGGTGCTGAAGTGGGGGACGTAAGTTCTTGTAGTGCTGCGGGTTTAGTATTATTTCCTCAGCTTTCTTTTTGATTATCTCATACTGCTTCTTGTTTTTTTTGACCAACTTCTCTAATTTCTTGTCAAGTTCTGGCCGAACCCGTAAAGTATACATCAGCGCTCGTACCTTTTCTTAAAGTCTTCAATAGTGCCGATGTAGATAGGCTTCTGCTTCATTATCCTTAGAGCCTTCTTTACATACTCGGGACGCAGCGGAGGGTCGAGCTCGTCCTCCTCATATTGGGTTGCTATCAGGTTTATCGCCTCTGACTTGTCATTCAACCCGTACTTTGCCTTGACAATGTTAATGATTCTGTTGGTGTGCTCGGTCAATTCCACCAGCGCATTTACCATTGTATCACCTTATTCCAACTAAGTTAGTATAAGTCCAGCTATTTAAGCATTTCTGGGCAAAACCCATCTTGCAACTAAGCTAGGGCAGGAAGTCCTTGTCCGCGATCTTTTGTGGGAGGTAGGTCTTGGTGATGTACTGCAGGCCTTTCGATGACAAAGCTTCGATCTCGGCTTTCCTTTGAGTTTCCAGCGCCTTTTTGAGCTCTTTTTGCCATTCCGCGCGCTGGAACCAGGGGTACTGCATTATTTCTTTCGTGCGCTTGAGATCTTCGGCCTCGGCCTTGATGGTGTACTTCTGCAGGCCGTGCTTTTCCACGTCGGTCAGCGTCACGCCGATGAATTGGGCTTCGGGCGTGGCTATCTGCGTGGAGGCGTGGGCTAGCGCCATCGAGCCGAACTTGATGACCGAGTAGATGTACCAGCCGTAACCGTCTGCGTCAGTCAACACGTAGACTGGGAGCTTGTGCTCCCTAGAGATGCGCTGGATGATGCGGCGCGCGCCGCGGGAGAACTGGCCGCCCGCCGTTAGGAGAATGCAGTTTTGCTTTTCCCAGAACTTGTCCTCGTTCAACCGCTCGAAGGCGGCGTCCTTCTCCACTGCAAGAAGGTAGTCCGCGCTGACATCTTTGAAGCGGATGTCCTCGACGTTGGAGGGGATCGCCCAGCCGCCCGAGCCCATCTTGTCCCAACGAATGGTGTCGCCCCTGTCTTCAATCGTGGCGGGTCCTACGACGCGGCCTTTGGGCGCGGCGCTCACGTGCAGCCGTTCTCGTAGGGTTTCGAGCGTTACTTCCAAGTCTACTATGCACGGGTCGCTTTCACGCTGATCGTCGAATGTGTTCTCGTCCGAGTTGGCGAGCGTGCGCTTGAGCGCGTAGTACAGGTCACGTTGGGAGCCGTGAAGGTTCGGTTTCAGCAGGTGCTTGTAGCAGTATGCCGCGACGAGCATCGTCTGCATGAACTTGCGCGAGTGCGCAGTATTCAAGAAGTTGCGCTTGAGCAGTTTCTCCCCCAACTTCAGCGTGTTTGTCTTCTTGTCCCATGATACGTTCGAGAGTCCACGGACCGGGATCTCTATGAGTGGAGAATCACCGCCCTCTATCGTGTGCCAGACGTCTTGGCCTAAGTCGGCGAGTCTTGACTCTAGATCAGCGCCGGGAGCGTGTTTAATCGTCTTCTTCTTGCTTTCCGTTTCCGTTTTCTTCGCTGCCATTTGATTCGTCTCCACCTTCCGCTTCTTCGTTAAATTCCGAGTACTTTGTCTCGACAACGTGCAAGAGTTTCTTTTCTGCCAGCTTCACGTTCGCGCCGGTCAGGTCGGCTATTGCCTCTGCAACGGGCTCCACGTAACGCAAAAGCATTTTCTTTTTGGCCTCGCGCTCGTACCTTTTTCTCTGCCCGCTTACATACCGGCCTACCTGCCGGCCAGTGTCCATTAATGCTAGGCGTATCTCCTTGATTATCTCTTCCTCATCCGCGACAGCCTGCTTGCCGGCGCCGGTGTACGGGACGTAGACGCTCGTGAAGTTAACGAGAACTGTTATTGGGACGTCGGCCTTGATGTCATACCTCTTCCATTCGATGGACTGCACGCCTTTTGTGAGCGCGCAGCCGCCTGCGTCGAACAGTAGCGGCGTCCGGTTGGCGAAGCGCATTATTTCCATGCGTTCAGACGTCGGGTCTTCGGCATTGATAGCCTTGCCCGACTTGCCCCCATACGCTACGGACACCTCAACTATGAACGGCACGCCACCTCTATAAACCGCTGGCGGGCGGGTGATCACCTTGAAGAACTCCGGCTGCAGCACGTTCTTGAGGGCCTTTTCAAGGTGGTCCTCGCTGATCGGGACAAGGCAGTCGGCAGGCGGGGCGATGAACGTCATCTCGCGGATGGCTTTCACGATTTCCTCGGCTTCGTTCCATTGTAGGTCTTGCGGGCGTTTGTTCATGTCAAACGAGACGCGCGACTCGATTTCCTTTGCCTTTTGTGCGCTCATGCGCGCAAAGCTGGTTTCTAGGAATGACTTGACGCTGCGAGCGCTTGCTGTGCGCGCGTAGCTTAGTATGTCGTCCGTCTCCAATCCCTTGGGGTGGGGCTGGCTCTCTTTCGGGATGGGCGGGATTTTCGATACGGCGCGGTCGTAAACGGTGGTGAGGTTGTCTGGGTCAATGTAAGTCAGCTTGGCGTGCGGGTTGGCGAGCGCGGTGCGTCGCAGGTACTCGTCTGGAGATTGTTCGCCTTTCTGGTAGAGCACGCCCTTCAATTCGACCTCTATGCGCGTGCCGCGCATCTTCCCAGAGTATTCCTTCTCATCGGTCAGTATGGGCTGGTTTGTCTTTGTGTCAACCGATAGGTGGGTTTCGAACACCTTGCCTTCGCCAGTCCCGGTTACTATGCGGGCGGGCTTGCCTGTGGTGATCTGGCTGTACATCACGACTCCAGCGCCTCCTATTCCCTGCTGGCCGCGGGACTGGCGGAACTTGTGGAACTTTGTCCCTGCAAGCATTGTCCCAAGGGCTTTTCCCACGAACTTTTTCGGGATGCCGGGGCCGTTGTCCTCGACGATGAGGCGCATGTGGTCGGTTCCGAGCTTCTCGACCTTCACGTAAATGTCGGGCGCGACTCCTGCAGCTTCGCAGGCGTCCAAACCGTTCGTGACCAGCTCGTGCACGGTTGTTGTGAGCGACTTGATCGGGCCAGAATAGCCTAGCATCTGGCGGTTCTTCTTGAAGAACTCCGCCACGGAATGTTCCTTGAATTCCTTGAATATCTCTTGGCTCTCGACAACCATTCAACCACCGGTTTGGTGCTAGTCAAGTTCACGCGCTTTTCTTTCCAAAACCTTGTAGACCGGGGCGTGCGGCAGGCCTTCGGCGAGTTTCACCATGCACTGTTTTGCCAGCCCTACTCGCTCGGGCTCGCCTATGAATGACACGAAGCGCTGGCCTATTACTATTTCGCAGCCTGCTAGCTTAGAAATGTACTTGCGCGCGTAGCCTTTCCTTCCTATGAGGCGTGCGCGTACCCGCTCGCTCGCGTCACCAAACTCCTTCAGGTCTATCTGGTCTACAAATATGTTTTCGTTTAGAAGTTTATAAGCCTTGTGTGGGGCAAAACCAGCAGCGATTGCCTTGATTATTGTTTGCGCCCCCAGCGCGCGGATGGGGTCGGCGTCGAGCCTGCGGGTGATGTTTACCTCGCCGCTTTCAGAGTCAACCGACAGTTTTATTCCGCAGAGTTTCTCTATCTCGCGGCGCGTTTCGCCGCGCTTGCCGATCACGACGGCGATGCGGTCTTTTGGCACCAGCACGAGGTCCGTTACGGCTCTGGCATCGCGCATCACTTCCTTGAAACTGGAAGGACGTTTCATAAGGAACCTCCGCCCTTCCTTCTCCTCCATTCCCTGACAATGTTTGAGAGCTGCAGGCGGGCTGCTGCCATCCCGCCGTTGCGATGGGCCTCCAGCATATCGCTGAGCTGCCTGTCGGTGAGCTTCTCCAGGAAGCTGACTGCCCGCCTGTGCGAGTCGGCCGGCATTCTTGCCCCGGTGAGGCCAACCGCACGGGCTAGGTCAGACCTGTCAAGCGCTTCCAACCGTTGCCTCAGGGCGGCCCTGCCTGCTGGCGGGGTCCTAATGGCGTGGAGCCCTAACAAGAATGCTTCACCAGGCATCAACCGCCTGCGGCGAACCTCTCCTATTGGCATTTGCGCACACCTTTTTTTCTCACTTCACGAGCTGCAGCACTTCGCTCAAGTCGTTCAGCAGGAAGCGCGCGCCTGCCCGCTTGAGCGAACGGCGGTCGCCATAGCCTGTGAGGACTCCTGCTGGCGTGACGCCTGCCCGTTTTCCGGCGATGATGTCGTACGGGTGGTCGCCCACGAACAGCACTTCTTCCGGGCGCACGCCAAGCTTTTTGAGTGCCTTGCGGACCGGCTCTGGAGAGGGCTTGATGTGCCTGACGTCCTCGAAGCAGACCAGCGCGTCTGGATGCAATCTGAAGTGGCCGAGAAACTTGCGAACAGAGTAGCGGTGCTTTGTCGTCACGAGTGCGATGCGCATGCCTCGCTTATGGAGCGCCGCGAACGTGGGGCGCACCGTCTTGAACAACCCGCCGTAATGCTTCTGGTTCTCGCTCGATATTGCCACGAAGAACTGTTCAACGTCCCGTTTGTGCCGGCGCGACTCTGGGAAAAGGTTGGTAAACTCGCGGGCAAACGCTTTCGAGACTATGTTTTCCATCACTTCTTCCGTTGAGAGCTCGCGGAACCCGAAGGCGCGGCATGTCGCTTTCGCGGCTTCCATTATCGGGTCGAGCGATATCAACGTGCCGTCTATGTCAAACAGAACTGCCCGAAACGAGCCTTTCATGTTCTTTTTCCGCATCTATCTTCACTCCGTGTTTTTTTGCAAAGCGTGACAAGTTGTACAGGTCCCTCTTTAGGAACTCCCGCGCGCGCGGGTGTTCGAGTTTAACGGCTTGGGCCATGTCAATCATGACCGGCTCGGCTTTGGGCAGCATGACGTTGAACTCGCTCAGGTCGCCGTGCACAAGTCCTGCTTTCTTGTACAGCAGCTTGATGAATAAAAGCAGCTTTTTGGTCACGCCGCTCCAGTCGGCGTCCTTTACGTCCTTCAGCAGCGGCGCGGCCACGCCGTTCTCGCCTATGAACTCGAGCAGGAGGACATTCTTGTCAAACTTGTACGCATGAGGCACGCGCACGCCGGCGCGTTCGGCGTCCTGCAGGTTGCGGAACTCCTTCTGGCACCACGTGTAGACCATCCCGCGCTTTGAGTGCCGGAATGACGAGAAACGCGGGTCTCCTATTATGTAGTCTTGCATGCTTCGGAAGTTGCTTGTTTCTATCCGGTATATTTTCAGTGCGCGGTGTTCGCCAGATTTGGTGGTAACCCGGTAAACGTCGCCCTCCTTGCCGGTCTTTATCGGAAAATCGAGCGTGTTGAGGAAGCCGCGGCTCGCCATCTGCCTTATGGTCGAGAGCGTCTGCGAGTCGAACACCCGCGCGTATATCTTGAAGAACTCGCGGTCGTGAGTGCGGATCATATTGTCACCGGCTAGCGATGCGATACTCCTTTTTCTTGCCTTTGCGACTGCTAACTATGCGGTTTTGTCTTTCGAGTTCTTGCAGGCCTTTGCGGACTGTTGATTCGCGGTAAGGAAATTGAGCCGCCATGTCTTGGAAGGTTGTTTTTCCTTTTTCTATCTGTTGTTTTACGAACCAGAACATCAAGCTTCTTTCTGCTTGTTCTTTAAGATGCCTAATTATTGGCATGGCGATGCCCATTTTTTCGATCTCTTTCAACCGGTCGTACAACAGTTGGGCTATTCCGTACTCGTTTCGAGTTTTTTCAATGTGAGTAAGTTGCTTAGCAAGTTCATTTCCTACTATTCCAATGTTAAAGTCTTTGGTGTTTTGCAGCAGCAGGATCATGTCATCCAGGTCACGCTCTCTTTCTGTAATGGACTTTAGTAGAAAGATGTCTTCCCGAGCTAGCAGCAGGATTTTGAGTTTGCTAAAAGTTGAAGCGGGTGGTTCTTTGTATTCCTGAGCCCTCTTTTTCATCGCCTCGCTAAGGTGGAATGCATTACAGACGACATCAACAAAAAGGTCTATCCTAAAGCCGTCGCGGTCTTCCAGCACTAAACGGGGGTTCATTTTCTGGTACGGCGGTTCAAGTCTTACTTTTGCCTTTTCGGCAAAATCGAGTTTTTTCAAGGCATTTACTATCATTTTGGCGGCGGCGCCATTCTCGACAATGATGTCAAGATCTTTAGTGGAGTATTTTAGTTTCTGAAGGCACATCGCCCCGCCGCCGATAATGTATATTTTTGTTTTCGTCTTAAGAAGAGAGTCTACTTGCCTTAGTACATCAATAAAATGGTTCTGGTTGAATTCTTTCACTTTCCAAGTCACCCCGTACTGGTCAAGTAGTTCTCTTAGGTCGTCTAGTTCTGGGAACGGATGGCCGGGTTGCTCGCCTGTTGCCAGGTAGTTGTATGCGTCTTCAACTATCTTGGCGTCCAACCCGTACGACTTGAACGCAGCCAATGCGTCTGGTTTGCTTATGTTCTGTTTTTTTATCCACAGAAGTGCAAACCTCAACGAATCTGCTGACGTGTCTAGAGTCGCAATTATGTGCGCCAATACTAGTCCCGGAGTAAGCTCGATATCTGAGAGCGCGTTGTAGTAGTAATAGTCACGAGGAGTTAGAACCTGGATTCCATTTACGTTAAGGGCCGTGAGGCTGGTTTTTTTGAATTCGTTGCTCAACACGGTGCCTGTAGGCACGGAAAACCAAAACTCGAACATGCCGCCACGAAGTATTGCGGCTCCCCTGATGCAGTCTATTTTATTGTTTGCGAGCTTGTTGGAGTACTGCTGAAGGAAATAGAGCAGCATTCTGGTGAACTGGTTCTCCCTAATTTTGAGTCCTTTGTCTGTTTTTATTATGATCCCTTTTCCTTGCAGGTGTGATGTGTTAGCCCGGATAGTTGGCAAGGCAAGGTTTGTCTCTCTAGCTAGCTCTTCGATGGTTTTTTCTCGGTAGTTGAGGTCTGCTATTATAACCAGTCGTGAATCCTTCAATATTTCTTCGACTGCCGCGGTTGGAAACTGGGCGACAAGTTGCTTGAATGCGATTGCAGGCGCGGCGTCGCCCATCAGCCCGAGTCCCCTAAGTTTTGTTATTGAATTTGAGACTGTGGATTTGCTTTTTTGAACCTGTTT